>CAZZDT010000650.1:0-3242 GCA_964652435.1 uncultured Bdellovibrionales bacterium | reverse complement strand
GTTGGGATTAAACTGCTGTTGGCCGCTCCATTTTTCCCCTTGGTGGCTCGGCAGTTGATGACTTTAAGCAGCCGCTACTTTTCGTCGAGTGCTTCTCCACGACCATAGGGGCCAAACGCATAACCATATTAGGCTAATTACTGCGCCTATTTTTTGCAGCCAAGGGTTTTCGTAGTTGAAGCTGACCTCGTGAATTCCCCCGGGTAGTTCTACTGCCATAAAGTTGGGGGCAACATGATGAATGGTGGTTGGAGTTCCGTTAATGGTAGCTTTCCAAAATGGGAAATAGTTCACTTTGAATAGTAGCCATGCACCGGCTTCTGCTTCCACTCTGGCTTGAAATTGATCCGCACCCCGAGAAGTGGACAATATCTGTCCAATGGGCGCGGGCTTATTGTCAGGATGTGTATCTATTCGAACGTCTTGACCCGGTTCTGATTTGAGGATGGCGACCATGTTTTTCTCGAAGAGCTCCGGTGCCAGCTTGCTGAGGGTTTCTCGCATTGCACGAAGGGAACCATGTACGTTTGGCCCTGGCCACACCAAATCAAAGTAGCCCCATTTCTCGGCTCCGGGCACGCGATAGATTTTGTATTTTCCGATGCCGCGATAAAATTCGAAAGCTTGCGGAACTTCGGCATTATTGCGTGTGACCAGAGTACTGACATTAAAGAGTCTAAGCCCTGTGGGTGTCGGTTTCATGTGCTCCGCGTAATAGGTGCTGAATGTTGCGTGATAACCCAGAGAATACGACTGCAATTGGGGCCGGTTGGAAAGCAAGGGTAAGAGATCTCTGTGGAAATGACTTCCCGTTGAATACTGCCCATCGACCATAAACCGGTGGTCTGGGTCGGCGGCAAGCTCTCCGGCTACGCGATGCAGCGGAGCTTCAAAAAGAGGAAGGGTCCGCAGGGTGCGCTCTAAGAAGTTGAATTGAAAGGCCGCCGCGACACCAAAACAACCCAGTGCTAAGACGAAACGTTTATTGCTTGAAAGTGAGAGAGCGTTCCATAGCTCGGCGCATAAGTTTGCGCAGGCAATGAGAGCTAAGGCCTGCAGTGCGGTAATGTAGCGAATTGGGTTGACGTGTTTGTGCAGCGGCAGTGCGGCGTAGATTTCACCCCATGTTTCTCTGCCACCGATCAGAAACCACGTGAGGAGGGCAAAGAGCACACACGCTTGGGTGGCAAAAGAGCGCCGTATGCGTCTCAAGTAAAAAGCCAAGGCAGCTAGAGATAATATGGTTAAGATTGGCCATCGTTTAGCGTCCAGAAGTTCGCCTGAGATGAAATTTTGAAGAGTTTGTTCAAGTGCCCAGCCATCGTAGTTATGGTTCATCCAGGGAAGGCCACCTAAATATTCTCGGGTGAGAAGCAGAGGCACCAACCAAAAGGAACAAATGGCAAAGCTTAAGAGGGTAATACTTATGAGCTGACGCAATGAAGACCGTATATGGCTGGGTTGGGCCATCAGCATGCATCCACAAGCCATCGCGGTGAGAACACCAGTGAATAGATGGCTCATGACCGTTAAGGCAACAATCAGGGAAGCCCATCTCGCGTCCATTTTTTGAAGAAACACACATTGATTAAATGCACCCACTGCGAGTGGAAAAAACCATAGGCCCCATGCTTGGGTATAGAGACCTTCATAGGCCGTACTGCTGAATGTGAATCCTACATGCCACGCGTCGTGCGTGGTGAGGGTAAGTAGGCCAAGTATAAGAGCTTGTGTCTGGCTCATTCCGACCCATCTTGCGCCCTTGTACCAAGTGATAGGCAGTGTACTCCAGATGAGAATAATCAACGCTTTGAAGACAGTGAGGGATGAAAACCAAGAGAGTAGGGCGATGACCAGACCCGTAAAGAGGGACGGCAGTGGCTGATAAGAGGCAAACAAAGGAAGGCCCAGGTTCATGTTCTCCCAGAAAAAGTTGGTTTGACCCTGCGCAATGAGATTCGAAATATGGACACTGAGAGCATAATGGGCAGATAGGTCATCTCCATAGGGCGCACCTCCTTGGAGATAGTCGATTGCACTTATCCATACCAGTAGCGTCGTGGCTCCAAGAACAAGAGCGGGGTATTTCTTTCTAAACACAGTCAGCATCTTGAGTTCAGTCGCGAACTCGAAAGTCTGCGAAATCTCTGCATCGCTTGGTCCATGATAGGGAGTCACCCCCCGTAGACCAATGGTCGACTGCAGCCGCGGCTGTTTCTACGGCTTGATCCATATTGCAATGTAGAAATAGCCCCTGGCGTCCACAGGGATAAATATTTGCTTGTTCAGCAGCTTGCTCGAGAGCTTGACGTTGTTCCTTCACCCAGTTTCGAACATACATGGGATAAACTTTTGGAAGAAATTTTTGATGAGCTTCAATGGGAGAGACACGCGCATTCAAGATTCCTGCGGCATAAAGTTGGTCCCTGACAACGTCAACTTGTTTTACAAAATCTTGGTCTGGTCCCCATTTGCCCTCGGGAATTTCAATGCACAGTACTTTGTGACTTTGAGCTTGGAGCTCGCTGGAAAACCGGCCGGGTTGGGAGACGCGGCCAAACCAGTATTGCGACTCGGGAACATACCAAGTGTCAGTATTGTCTAAGGCATCAGGTGGAACGGATAGGTAGAGAAGGTATAATCCCCGATGGGAGAGTTTTGCTTCGGGTGCAAGTGAGCCAAGGTGTCCGGTAAAAAATGTTGTACCAAATTCGGATTGTTTTGCGCTGAACGGAGTTTCAAATTTTACTTCTCCACCTACAGCTTCTAATTTGTTGCGAAGCAGTGTTATCAATGAAGCCATTCCATAGCGTGGATAGAGAAAATGCTTCTCCGTTTTCTTTAGGATGCTGCTCATGGGGTTGGATGTAGAAACCCGTTGTTTGGCTACCGTTTGTGATAAATCATCAGGTTCTATACCCCAGACTTTTCGCGCATAGGGTTCGTAGAATTGTTCGTAAGCAGCCTCGCCAACGCGTTTGACCACAAAAGATTGAAAGCCTTCATCTTCTTGAACTTCACGACGGTCTGATTCCCAGCTCATGGTTTGTCGCAGAGCATTGGGACGCTTAAGCCAGCCCAGCGCCATAGACGTTGTGGTTTTGACACCAAGGCCGGCAATAAATCGAACCGGGTCCAGAGGGTACGAGAGCTTACGACCTTTTAGTACGAGGGTACCCGCACGGACCTGACGCTGCCACTGAGCTTCTTGAGTGAGCTTTACCAAGAGAGGGTGGGCTTCT
>CAZZDT010000649.1:0-3248 GCA_964652435.1 uncultured Bdellovibrionales bacterium | reverse complement strand
GAACCAGGTCACCAATGTACTTAATATTTGCAGCCTGCAAGCAGTTCTCAGCGCGGACACTCAAATCGAGTTCGTCTACAGAGCGCAGCAGGTTCTCATTGAATTGCTCTTCCGCTGGCTTCTCTTGCGGAAGGTCCAATTCCTCTTCTTCTTCGAAGTTAATGAATACGTTGAGCTGCTCTTTCAGGATTTTCGCTGAAAGCGCAACCGCGTCTTCAGGTGTCAACGATTTGTCAGTCCAAACCTCGAGCACCAACTTGTCGTAATCTGTTACCTGACCAACACGTGAGTTCGTAACGTTAAAACGAACCTTGCGAATTGGGGAGAAGAGAGAATCTACTGGAATCCAGCCTACAGCCATTCCAGACTGCTTGTTCTTCTCTGCAGGAACGTAACCACGTCCACGGCGGACCATAACTTCCATTGCAAGACGTCCACCTTTGGCAATCGTGCAAATCTTTTGGTCTGCGTTCAGGATTTTCACCGAACCGTCGGTGATTAAGTCGCCAGCTGTAACAACGCGGTCGTCTTCGTCAGCGCTTACATCAATCTGAAGAACTCGAGGCTCAGCCGCGAGTGTATCCAGAAGAACGTCCTTTAGGTTCAGGATGATATCAGCTACGTCTTCCGTGATATCCGGAATAGACGTGAACTCGTGCAACGCGCCGTCAATACGAACAGCACATACGCTGGTTCCTTGAAGCGAGCTCAACAGGACACGGCGCAAGGCGTTGCCAAGCGTAATACCAAAACCACGCTCAAGCGGCTCTGCGTAAAACTTTCCGTAGTTGTCCATTGCGTGGTCTCGGTCCACTACAAGGTTTTTCGGTCGAATAAGGTCTCGCCAGTTGCGATTCATTCAGTGCTCTCCCCAGGTTTTGCTTCGAAACAATTAGGTTTGAAGTTCTGTCACAAAATAGTGTGTCTAATCAAACGCGTCGACGCTTGCTTGGACGACAACCATTGTGAGGAATTGGAGTAATGTCACGGATGGATGTGATCTTGAAACCACAGCCCTGCAGTGCACGAATAGCCGCTTCGCGACCAGCACCGGGACCTTTAACCATCACACCAACTGATTTCATGCCGTGGTCTTGAGCTTTCTGCCCAGCAACCTGCGCTGCAACCTGTGCTGCGAAAGGTGTAGACTTACGCGATCCACGGAAACCCTGTGAACCAGCGCTGCTCCAAGATACTGCATTACCCTGTGCGTCGGTGATTGTAATTAAGGTGTTGTTGAACGTTGCCTGAATGAACACGAGGCCATTCGGGATATTCTTCTTTACCTTCTTAGACTTAACTGATGCCATTTTTTATCTCCGACCCAAGCGACGAGGTCCCTTGCGGGTACGAGCATTAGTAGATGTGCGCTGGCCACGAACAGGCAAACCACGACGGTGTCGCAATCCACGGTAGCAACCAAGCTCCATCAATCGATTGATGTTCATCGAAGTTTCACGTCGCAGATCACCTTCTACCAAGTAATCTCGCTCGATGATTTCACGAAGACTCGCAACCTGACCTTCAGTCAGCTTGTCTGTTCGAGTGTTCGGATCGATGTTGGCCTTGCCTACGATTTGCTTAGACAATGTTGGCCCAATTCCAAAAATATAGGTCAGGGCGACCTCTACCCGCTTCTTGCGCGGTAAGTCTACACCACTGATACGTGCCATAGTTATGACCTCTGGTCTCTTCTCCCGTAGGAGAAATAACGCTTAATCCCGCTCACAAGCCTGGCACCACTTGCCTGACCCAAACCGGGCTTCAATTTACTCAATCGCTATGAAAGCTTTTCTCTTACGTTCCAAGCTTTATTTTTACGATGTCGAATACCGGAACTCCCTGATTTTATGACTAAAATCTTCGTTCCTTTATCTTAGAGGCGGCTTCTTACCACAGCATTTTCACACTGCGCAACCCAAAACCACTGTAAAATTGGCCTTTTATAGGCCCTCCTCGACATGCGATCTCTATTCGCACTTTCCCGAAGCTCTACACCAAGCTTCTGGCCCCCGACTAAGCCAACGCGGCGCTGATGCGCCCCTCGACCTCGTCAAATGACCCTACGCCATCAACCTCGCTCAGGAGACCTTTGGCTCGATAATACTCAATAAGGGGCGACGTTTTCTCGTCGTACTCCTTAAGGCGTTCCTTCACGACCTCTTCCTTATCGTCGTCTCTGTGAACCAAGGCTTTACCTGAGATATCACAAACTCCGTCAACTTTAGGCGGCTTGAAAGAGACGTGATATACGGCACCGCTCTCCTTGCATACCCGACGACCCGTCGCTCGTTCCACAAGAATCTCGTCCGGGACATTGATATAAAGCACGTTGCTAAGGGGCTGACCGCGCTTTTCCAGCATCGAAGCCAAGCCATCTGCTTGAGGTTCCGTACGCGGGAATCCATCAAGAAGAAATCCTTTTTCACAATCCGACTCATCCAAACGCTCTTCAACCATAGCGAGTACCAACTCGTCGGGAACCAAGAGACCCTTCGATGTGTACTCTTTGAAGCGTAGCCCCAGCTCCGTACCGCCACCGATGGCTGCACGAATCAAGTCGCCCGTAGAAATAGCAGGGATGGAATAACGATCCGTAATCGCCTTCGCTTGACTGCCTTTACCCGAGCCTGGCTTGCCTAGAAAAATCATTCTCATGAAACAAATCCTTTGCTTGATTAGCGACGACCACGGATACGAGGGCCGGAGCCTCCCGAGAAACCGTCATAATGTCTGGTAATTAGATGAGACTCGATTTGTTTAACCGTATCCAAAGCCACACCAACAACAATCAAGAGCCCCGTTCCACCGAAAAAGAATGGAACATCGTATTTGGTAATCAAGATTGTAGGGAGAACACAAACCGCCGAAAGGTAAAGCGCTCCGCCCATCGTGATACGCGACAAAACGCGGTCAATATACTCAGCAGTTTTCTTTCCTGGACGGATTCCAGGAATATAACCACCGTACTTCTTGAGATTATCCGCAACATCTACCGGGTTAAACGTAACCGCAGTGTAGAAGTAGCAGAAAAAGATAATCAATACGACGTAAGTGCAGTTGTACAACCAGCCGTCGAAAGCGAAGAAATCTTGAATCCTCTGAAAGAAGTCACCAGGCGCAACGTTCGCGAATGTAGCCGGCAACATTAAAATAGAGGATGCAAAAATCGGCGGGATTACACCGGAGGTGTTAATCTTCAGCGGAAGGTGTGTCGACTGACCGCTGTAATGCTTACCCACTGACCG
>CAZZDT010000648.1:0-3251 GCA_964652435.1 uncultured Bdellovibrionales bacterium | reverse complement strand
ATCATCACAGCCACCGCTGCCGCCACCACCGCCGCCGCCGCTGCCATGCACACCCAGTCCACCGGCACCACCAGCCGCTGCTACCCAATAGTTGCCAACAAGTGTTCCAGCAGAACCGGCAGAACCGGCCACACCGTTTTGCACCCAACCATCAAAAGCATCGCCACCGGTACCACAAATTCCGCCACCAGAGCCACGGTAGCCGACACCACCGCCAGCGTAAATCGCCGCATTGCCGCCTGAGTCTCCAGACCGCGCCGAGTAGTTTAAGGTCCAGAAGTTGCAGTCGCTGTCCATGGTGCCACCGCCGCCGCCATTGCCGCCAGCTGTCCCAACGGAACAAGCGCTGTTGGTACCTGCGCTTCCACCGCCGCCGCGAGAAGAATCGTTGCATGTGGTTGTGAATTCATCGGCGCCACCGCCATTGCCACCATTGGCCGCTGCTGTATCCGAAGCACTCTCTCCGTTGGTCCCGGGGTAACCGTTGGCTCCATCGCCTTGCATGACAGTGATTCGCTCCAGACTCAGCACACTGTTGACACCGTGAACACCATAGCTGCTCTCACCGGTTCCTTTGCCATCGGGTGCTCGCAACACCATACCCTCTACATATGCATTGACACTGTTTGCACTCACAGCAACAGAGTGCCCCGATGCATCCGAATCCCCCACAATCACCGAGGCATGACCATCGAGAATTCTTTGGTCCCGCGCCCACAGTGAGTCGTATCCGCCAAAGATGCGTAGACCATCCACCAGAGTGACGGTTTCAAAATACTCACCTGCCTGTACATATACATCCGTCAAACCTCGGCTCTGGGCAGCTCCCAAAGCATGGTTGATGGTTGAACAAGGAGAAGCAAAATCACAGAAGCCATTGTCCACACCGGTCGTACTCACAAACACCGCAAGCACCAAGTCTCCATCAATGCCATCGCAATTTTCATCAGCATACACATCATCAGGCTCTTCGTAGAGTCCGTAACCGGCCACACTTGAATAATCATCGGTCCAACCAGCACTTCCTGAGCACACCTGATTTGTCCCAGAACACAACCCTGACTGATTTGAATTCAGAGGTGGGGTAAGCGCATCATCGATTGAGCCGTTGCAGTCGTTATCATCTCCATCGCATGCCTCAGCGCTGGCAAGTGTTGCAGTGGTGCACTCAAGAGCAATTTTCGACTCCGAGCAAACAACCACACCACCGGAGCAATCGCCCACACCGCAGGCATCGTCCTTAAACAATCCCGCACTGCCATTGAGGTCCGTAAATGAAACAGAGCCACCGGCTTTGAATGGCTCATCCACTTCGCCGTCACAATCGTTATCCAGTTCATCGCACCAGGCTTCGCTGGCTTGGTAATTTTCCATCACTGCGTAATCTGGCTCGGTCCAACCCTGCGCGCCACTGCATACTTTCAATGCCCCCGCACAAACGCCGACTTGATTGTCTGCATTCGGTGCCGAAAGGCCATCGTCAATAAATCCATTGCAATCGTTATCCAAAGCATCACAAGAGACTTCGTCCAGTTCGTAACCTGTCAACGCGTTGTAATCTGGCTCCAGCCAACCTGCTTGGCCACCGCAAACTTTCAAGCTTCCCAAACAAACACCACTTTGAAGCGAGGCCGCTGGCGCCATAAGGCTTTCATCGGTATCGCCATCGCAATCGTTATCGGCGCCATCACAGCTAAGCTCTAAGGCTTCGTAACCTTCAATGGCGTTGTAATCAGGTTCTTGCCAACCAGCAGTGCCCTGACAAACCTTCACGGATCCGGCGCACACACCAACCACTAAGTTGGCATCCGGTGCGGTCAGCTCCTCATCGATGCTGCCATCACAATCGTTATCCAAACCATCACAAGTAAGTTCCACCGCTTCATAATTAGCAATCAAATGATAGTCAGGTTCGGCCCAGCCCGATGCGCCATTGCAAACTTGAATGGCTCCCGCACAAACGCCCTCTTGATTCAATGCCAGTGGAGGACTTGCAATATCATCGATGTTGCCGTTGCAGTCGTTATCTACACCATCACAAACTTCTAGGGATACCTGAGATGCGGTATCGCAAACCAAGCCCGTGCCATCTTCGCTGCACACCACGGTGCCCTGTCCACAAGAACCCACACCGCAAGAATTACCTTTGACCAAACCGGTTGTTCCATCGAGGTCCGTAAAAGTTACCAACCCACCCTCAGAAAAAGGCTCATCGGTTTCACCATCGCAATCGTTATCGATGTCGTCGCAGGTCACTTCTTCTAATTCATAGTCTTCAATTACCGTGTAGTCAGGCTCCAACCATCCGTCTTCACCCGAGCAAACTTTTTCACTGCCCACACAAACACCGGCTTGTAAATCTCCGGGCTCCATCTCCGTCATGTTGTCCACAATGTCATCGCAGTTATCGTCTAGACCATTACAAATCTCATCACGTCCTTCGGGACCCTCATCACAAACCAGAGCACCTTCGAAACAAATCAACACACCGTCGTTACACAAATCCCCATCACTGCCATCGCAAACCTCGCCAGCTTCCGGAAAGCTCTCATCGGTATCGCCATTGCAATCATCATCAATGCCGTTGCAAATCTCCGCCGCCGGTACCCGTGCATCGCAATCCGTTAAGCCTTCTTCCGTACAAACGCGAACACCGCCGCAAGTCCCTAAGGCATTGGTCACCGAACAGTTGGTAATGGCTTCTTGCTCAATGGCCCAATCGCTGCAGTCACAAATGCCGCTCTCCGGCATACAGACCGCCCGGCCATCTTCTTCACGGACCGAACAAAAAGAACCTTCAGGACAATCGGTATGCTGGCTGCAATCGGTCGCACAGAAAGACCCGCTTCCGTCGGGATTAGTCACACAAATACTGCCCGCGTCCGGCATCCAGTCATCAATGCAATCCGCATCTTCTAAACAGGGGGCGCAATAGCGAAGGTGAACATCGACACACTGAAAAATCAGCTCACCATTCTCGTCAACAATAGGAGCGCACGTTGTTCCTTCCGGGCAGTCGCCACCACAAGGCACTGCTTCCGAAATCGGGTCGGCCGTCCCCAGACCGGCTACACGCTCGTTGCAGCCCACTCCGAGAGCGAGGAGAAAACTAAGAGTCAGCCACGTACCAGGCTTCTTCATGAAAACAATAGAAGTCAAAAAACGGACACAAGTTCGCATCGCTATTCCCCATGCATTTGACAAACAGGTTTCGGGAGGGCCAAGACACATTTCTATACAGTGTCCTACCT
>CAZZDT010000647.1:0-3261 GCA_964652435.1 uncultured Bdellovibrionales bacterium | reverse complement strand
GACCAATGCGAATTATGAAATTTTTGGCGGTACTTTTTTAAATGACCGCCAACAAGGTTGTACCACATTAGGAGGCGCGGTTCGGGTAGCGAACAATTTTTTGATCCCCAATGATTTTGTAAGTTTCGAAGACGATACCGTGAACGGTTTTCTCGGCTATATGCTAAGCCGCACCCCCATTGGTAAACGTTCGGCGACGGACAACGCAAACTATTGGACCATTGTAATTGATACTGAAAATTTCTCGGGGCCAGTGATGTATATGTCTTCGTGGTTTTGGGATTCCAGGATCAACTGGCACCCCGAGAGTGTAAGCTGGTCAGACCCGAGAGCACTGCTTGGCTATATTGCCCAAGGTTTTGAGGGGCGTTTGGGCGGGATTCAAGTGGTGGACGAAAATGGGACCAAGTGGCGCCGTACCAACCGTTGGGCGTTTCCCAAGGATGTTACGTCTGGTGTTTCAAGCGATAGCAGTACGCTCTTTACGGGACACTCGCAGTATAATTCCGATTGGGCGGTTGGGGCTATGGAGCCTATGCTAGCCGGCACTGGAACGCCCAGTCTGCGAACCCCTGAGGCAATCAAAGCCAAAGCCTTGTCCGAGCGTCAGGCTCCCGGGGGTGGTTGTAATTTGCCAAATGAAGAGGATGGTGGCGTAGGCCTCGAGTCAGAGGAGGATGGGGTGGAGATCAATTGGACCGGCTTTGGTGTGAACACCGTGGCCAACAATGCAGCGAACCAAGCGGAAGCTGATGCGGCCAATTGTCATGTGAAGCTCGAACTGGACCCGACCAAGATGGATTGCTCGACCACGCCAGGGTGGTGTGAAGGGCACCGTTACGTAAAAGTAAATGGCGATGGCTCGTCACCCGCTGTTGTTGCAGCCAGTGATGTTCCTGGCGCGATTCGTTCTGCGTTGGCGCTTCGTCAGTTTAAAGAATCTCGCCAAAATGATGGTCGTTATCTTGGACCACCGGACGAAACCGAACGTTCCTGTTTTGAGAATCCTGGACCGGCACCAGCCGACCCACGTCTGTATTGCACGCGTACGAAGTCCGGTAACTGGATTGGATTTAAATGGTATCGGTTTGTGGACCAGCCGGAAATGAATCAGGTGTTTGCGTCCTTGCCGGCTGATGAACGTGATGCCGCAAAGTGCTTTATGCAGGCGCGCATCGAGCGATTGCATGAGGCGCAGCAAACGGGTGGTGAGATTCCTCGTTGGTTTGATGTTCCGCAGGGTGCGGACGCGCTACCGGGCGAAAAGGTGTCAATTGATACGGCGCTTTTGGTGACCCCGCCTGCGGGCATGGAAAAGGGTTTCGTGCCGATTTCGGTCTATGAACGTAAGAGAACCAAACCAGAGGGTTGTGAGGTTACCTTGGGCGATATTCAGGAAGAGCCAAGCCCGCTCCCGGCCGACTATTACGAGGGCTATGCGGCGGATAATGGGGGATACGATATCGAGTGGTGTCCGTCCAACCCTGAGTCTGGCGGCGCTTTCACCTACCCAGGAACCATCTATCAGTATTCACCAAACGCCACGCAAGATTCGCGGGTACCTTATACTGTACCCACGAGAGATCAGGTGGCGGCGGGCTTAAGTGCGACGCCGGTGGTTTGTGGCCTGGCTTCAGATGCGCCTTAGGTGCCGATAACGAGGCATAGAGCACGAGAAGACTGCTTCAACACTTTTCCGTGCTTATTGGCAGTCTTTGATTTCCCGGATAAAGTCTTCAAAGATTCCATTGAGCATGTCTTCATTGCCCGCGTTTACGTATTCATTAAAACTGGTTCCCCCATTTGCGGCGATAGAATTGAGTTCGGTGGGGCTATCTCCGTAGTTGTAGCCAATCACGTAAGTTTTAATGCCGCTGCGGCCCAATGCTCTGGTGTGAATGGCTAAATATTCAGCGATGCACTCTGGACCGCAACTGTCGCCCCCGCTGCAGGTATCCGCACCGTCAGATAAAACCACCAAGTAGCCTGATTCTTCGCCTTGCCAAACGCTGCCTGCATTTTGGGCAAACCACTCCATGGCACCTTCAAGAGGGGTTGAGCCGTTCACGCCGTTGTCGTCGAACCAGTTTTCGATGGTGTCGGCAGCATTGGCTTCAATGGGGAGATTGGGCCAGCTTTCACCTGTGTGGCATCCACTCAGGCTACCAAAAAGACCAGAGTCAGGTGGCGCCGCTGAAGGAAAGCCGGTGAGGCCGAATCGAACAGATTCATTTTCTCGAATAACATTACTGATGCTGTTGCGAACGGGTTGCCAATTGTCTTGCATGGAAGAGGAGCGGTCCACGAGGAACATGACGCCGGGAAAGCATTCTGGGACGGCGCAAGTTCCATCCACACACGCGATGCCTTCGCCGCAATCTTGCGGCTCGCTCCAACCGGTTTGGTCTGGCTGGCAAAACTCAACTGATGAGGAGTCGGCACAACGGCGGTCACCCCGGTCGCATATCTTGTCGACGCAAATGAGTTCTGTGTTGGAGCAGGTCATGGGTTCACTGCACAGGTCAATGATTTCCCACGCTCCGTTCGTACATTGATAGAGAGCATCTATGTCGCAATATTTTGCACCTTCTTCATCACAAGGGACCCCAGACGCATCGCCAATGGGCAATTCATCGGTGGATGATTCATCGTTACCAGTTTCTTCGGTTGGTGCTGTGCCGGAAGTAGGACCTGCTTGGTCATCCGAACAGGCACCAAGCATTAGAGCAAGTGTACAGATCAAACTAAAAAATGAGTGCTTCATGTGTATCCCCCAAGCAATCCGGTTTATCCTGATTCTCTTCTCTTTAACTACTCGGCGGTAGACTGGTTGATGATTCTCACTTTGACAAGTCAAAAATGTACGTTTGTGAAATCGATTTGGTGGGACCAGTTTTAACTGTTTAGGGAGCGCGGCGGGTCAATTTCTGGCTCTATTAAGGAGCGTATTGAATGAAGGCTTTAAACTGCTGAATTCTTGTAATTGTCTGTATATATTAGGCTTTTGATGTTTTTGGTTGGGGGGCGAAGGCATTCATATGAAGGTTCCTGGCAGGTAGACTTTGTCTTTTCTTAAGCAGTCAACTCGATCGTTTCTAGTGAGCAAAAGGCTTGCTTTAAGCAAAAAAATAACCACAAAGGGAATGAACTTGATAGTAGATGATATCTACTTATAAGTCGATTGAGGGGGGAAACATGTTGAAATCCTATTTTGCTCATATTCTTTTCAGTGCTCTGGCGCTCTCGTTTTTTGTGGCATGT
>CAZZDT010000646.1:0-3264 GCA_964652435.1 uncultured Bdellovibrionales bacterium | reverse complement strand
TGCATATGAGCCGATTTACGCCATGGCCAGTGTTCGGATTTTTCCCCGCCGATTCCGGGGTCATCATGGGCGATGGCACCCTCTAAAAGAATTCTGAGCCGTTTGGATGGACGCAAAATCATACGCGTGTTGATGGTGATATTGTCGCGGACAGCGGGTGCAGTACCTTGTGAGAAGGGTGTACCATCTTCCAGAAAAGCGATGGTCGCATCACGGGTTGTTGGATAGTGCCGATAAATAAAATCCAGTGAGGCGGCAAAGCTTGCATCTTCCCGCATGGTATTGTCCCACATCCAATACCAAGTTCCTGGTGTAGGATCCCAAACCAGGAGGAGTTCAAATCCAATCATTTCTCGGTTGTCCAAAACGGCGAAGGGACTGTCGAGAACGCTACGAGGCGCAATACCCGTGTAGTAAGTTCCAGTCTCGTTGATATACGCCGCAGCGATTTCTGGAAGGGGACCTTCGATGGGTTTTTGATAAACCACATGGGGAGAGACCTGAAGAAACCCAAAGGGTACCAAAACGCCGAGTTCACCGTGGTAGCGGTTACCGGTACCTGCAGGCTTTAATGCCCAGCCGGTGAGATGAATACGTGGGTCGTAACCGGCATCGGCGACGAGGCCTCTATAACCACCGGAGACATGGATACCGATATTGCCTAGGAAACCATTGAGTGAAACATCTGCGCCTAAGGTATCAAACCACGCGATTCGGTCGTCGAGAATATACCAGCCCGAATTGAGGTAGGAGGGCTGTCCCTGTGCATCTCGAGCCAATGTGTAGGTTTCTCCAACCTTGTTGCTTGAGCTGGCAAGTCCAGACACGGTGAGATTCCAGCCAAAAGGTTTCATTTCCAGCACCAAGGAGGACTTTCTTACGGAAGGACCAGAAAAACGACTGCTTGCACTTGCTTCCGCACTGGATGCACTTGGGCGTTTGAATTCTTCCCGGTGAGTAAGTGTGGTGGTGATCCCGCCTAAGGTTTTGCGGTATTTTGCAACGAGCATGGGAGGCGCTCCCCAGTGTAATTCAGGGCCCGCTGCGATTTTTAGACCATCCAATAATCCTTTGGCGGAAACGACCATGCCGAATGGAGCATTGGCACCGTACATGTCGATGGCGTGTTCGTAGTTTGCTTCGGGGTAGAATGCGTAGATATCGCCTTCATTGCCCCAGTGGTAGTGTCCAATACGATAGAAGGCTTCAACATCCGCCCATTTTGATTTGAGGTTAAAATCAAATTGATACAATGCAAACCGCTCAGCATCTCGAATAACTTGGGGATCACCACTGGTATCTTCAACGGTGTAAGACTTACCGCGTCTTTCGTAATAGATTTCGTCGATAGGGTTCTCTAGAACATTGCCCAGTGCGTGGAGCTTAACACCGGCAGAAAGGTTGTTGTTGGGTTGATATCTAAGGCCCAGCCATACTTGTTCTTGGTCTTCAAATTGTCCAGAGGCCGAAGGTAGGTCAACGCGGCTTGCCACATTGATTTCTGCTCTGAGACGCATGTGGTCAACCCTCAATCCGTAAAAGTCAGCGCTTTGCCGACTCAGCTGGTCTGCTTCGTATTGGTTGGCGTAAACCGAACGTTTGTGGGCGGGGACTGTATTGTAAACTTCAGCAATCGCTTGCTCGTCCATGGTGTAGGGAGAGAGCTTAAACAAATCGCGCATGACGTAGAAGGTGGAGCGGGGATAAACCTCATACAGCTCATTTGAGTCTGTGGGGCCTTTGGCAGCAATACCAAACCACTCTTCGTTCATGTTATTTTGACCCTCGACAAAATCGTCGGGATAGCCACCATTTGGCCAGGTTGCACTGGTATTGTGAATCTCTAAATCTTCGTCTTGCTTCGTTTTCCACCAACCATCGCTCCATTGGAAAATGAATCCTCCAATGGCATTGCCAACACCATGTCCACTGCTTTGTTGATAGATTTCACACCATTGAGCGTAAACGTATTCTGCTTGTGAGCGGCCGTCTTCCTTTTGGTATTTCGCGTTGTAGGCATCGGCTCCGAATTCCGTGTAAACAATAGCTCGTTGGGACTTGTCTTCAACGACTTGGTAGAGGTCTCGGGCTGATTTTCCCCGGTAGACATTGGACCCAAATATATCGACGTCTTTGGCGTATTTCGTAAAGAGGTCAATGTATTGCACATCACCGTTGGCCCAAACCGAAAGCCGATCGGGATTGGCTTTCTTTAAGATAGTGGCTGCTTCACCGAGTAATGAGTAGAGGTGTGTTGCCCTGGCAACATTGCGCTTACCCTCAGGGAGAGCTTCTATTTCGTACGATGCCCAGTGAAGTCCATAGTTGTTCTCGTTGCCCAGCATGTAAAAAATGATGCCTCGCGTGTCTTTGTAACGTTCGGCCATGGTTCTGACTTCATCAAGGATGGCCTGCCGTGTTGCGGGATTTTCATAGTTCGTTGGACTTTCCCAACGACCGTCGACGAGCATGCCATAACGACCCAGGTAATTGTTGACTGAAGTCATAATTCCATACTGGTCATAGATATACTCCACCCATTTAGGTGGGATACCGTCTGTTTGCCGAATCGCGTTGATCCCCATCTCCTTTAACAGAGACATATCCCGTCGAAGGGCCTCCACGATGACTTCTTCTGGTTGGTCCCAAAGTGAAAATGAGTAGTTGTGGCCGATTGGCATCCAGCCCCAGTTCATTCCCTTGACGAGAGTGGGTTTGCCATCCACCAGTAGATGCCGCTTTCCTGGTTCATTGATAAGTGTCACTTCCGGCTGGGGTGCAGCCTGGATGGCAAGCAAAAGTGCGAGGGTCGTTAACATTTTAATCCACCAATAGCTTGTTGGGGTCGGTCATAATGGATTTGAGCCAGTATGCACTGTCTTTGGGGTAACGCCTTTGGGTTTCGTAGTCGACGTAGACAATGCCAAACCGTTTCGTATAGCCGAAAGACCACTCGAAGTTGTCCATGAGTGACCAAACGAAGTAGCCGTTGACGGGGATGCCGTCAGCGATGGCACGTTTGACGGCAAGGAGGTGGCCGTGGATGTAGCTGGTGCGTCTGTGGTCTCGCACCCGTCCGTCGGGATCTGGTCCTTCGCTGTATGCCGCGCCATTTTCGGTGATGTATATTTCTTTTGGCGCGTAGTCGTCGTGAATGCGCTTCAGTAAATCGTAAAGGCCAGTAGGGTAGACTTCCCAGTCCATATCCGTCCGCATTTCGGGGCCCGGATTCGGGATTTTTCCAGGAGTTGCGGCTTCGGGATC
>CAZZDT010000645.1:0-3264 GCA_964652435.1 uncultured Bdellovibrionales bacterium | reverse complement strand
TTTTTTGAGGATTGTCCGCAATGCTCTCGTCTGCCGAAGCATGGAAGAGGCCGATAGAACCGGCAGGCTGCTCAGATGGAATGCCATCCCGACATAAATCAGAGCTGGCTGGGTCTTCTGGATTACACAAAGTAACAGCGTTAATCACTCGGTCATGCCCAGTCCGATTGGCTCGGCAGTTTTCACCGTAGCAGTCAAAGCCAGCGGCAACGCCAGTTGGAATAAAGCCGCTTCCTTTCATGCTCACACCGGTAAGTGCAATCAAGGCATCAGTTGGTTGTCCAGCGGGTCCCATGGGTAATTCGGGGATATTAATTTGGGTGTAGTTTGAAGCAGGCTGACTAAGATTCATGGAATTTCGATTGCCAATCGCAGAATCAAGTACAGGACGGTTATCGGAGGTATTACGATCTGCTCCGTAAGGAATTCCAATGTAGTCTTGCCACGCATCATGGGTCATTGGATGGAGCGGGAGATTGCTTTGATGCCCAAAGCTAAGTCTTGCCATCATGGGCGACCATTCACGAATCAAATCTGCAGCCAGTGTAAATCGGTAATCCTCAAGGCATAATGTGAGATTGGTAACACACTCGGGCGAATCCATAATTTTCTCAGCCAAAGGTGAAATTTCCTCATAGCTCCATTCCCCGCCAAGGCTCCATAGAGCGCGGGTACCTGGCGTTGAGCGCACTTCAAAAAATGGCTTCAAAGCAGATGCTTGAAAGGAGAAAAACATTCCACCCCAAAGCGGCACTGGTTCATTGGTGACACCAGGAATTCCCAGGTCATAACATCCAGGTGTTGTCTCGCCTGCGGCGCAGTCCGCCGCTGGCATCGGGCCGCCAAGAATTGCGTCAATATCAAATTGAACGAGGGAGCGCAGAGGGAAAGATGGTGCTACCAGTGCAAGTTGAATCGACTCAGCAAGGCCGTTCATCATGTTTTCCCGGTGAGACGCAAAATCGATGGTACCGCTGACGCCTGCCTGTTGAGTGGTCGTGGTAATTGGGGTCAAAGGAATGTGCAGGGTTTTTCCTTCTTCAAGAGTAAGCCCCACAAATGAAACGTAATGGAAATCTTTTGCCATGACCGTAATAGAGGCCGGTGCTGCGCTTTCCAAATCGAAGTGAGTGGAGCCTGTTTCGCTGGTTGTGGGCACCAATGTATCTGAGATTCCGTCGTTATCGTGGTCCACGATAACAGTAGCGCGTGGCACAGGTTCCCCGGTTGCTTCGTTGTATGCAAACACTCGGACGCTGTATGGTGAGGCATCGCCCAAGTTAAGAACGTGTGCTTCACAGATCGTATCCTTGCCGAACTCAGCAACAATGGTAGTCGAGCAAGGGTAGGGTGCGCCGGTCACTTGGTTTTGCTCTACATCGATGCATGTGGGGTCGTCGCTGTAGATTGCAAATCCATTTTGAGAAATCACGTTGCCGTTTGTTTCACTAACTCTAGCGTCGATGGCCAGTGGGTTACTTCCGCTGGTGGTGAGCACAGGGGTCGTTTCTGCTAGCTGATAGTCTCCATTGGCGAGAATCTCACAGTTGCAGCCGCCTTCGAACTCAGAGCAAATTTCGTCAATGGTTACGCAGTCAGGGCTTCCGGTTTCGCATGCGCTTTCTGATGCTTCGTAAGTTTCACAGCATCCACCAGCACCGCAAACTTGGCCAAGGGAACAATCGCTGGAGGCGGAACATGCTTGAAGACACGATCCTGCACCTGCGGGTTGGCTCTGGATTTGGCAGCCAGCAGCTAAAAAGAGTGACGATATGGTCACGATATTGCAGAGCAAAACGGCGCGGCTAACGGTTGGATCTTGCTTCATCGGTTCTGGTCTCCCACTAAGAAATTACCCCAAAAGTCTGGATTTTTTGCGCATACGCGCCGCGTCATGGGGTGTCAATTGGAAAATGTAGGCACATGTAGGACAATGTGCGCTTAATTGTAATGTTTTACGCGTCCCTGGGCTTAAAACTGGAGAAAAATATTCTAAGTTACTGATTTTAAATAGTTAATTTTGTACAGGAGTTTTCTGGCTTGAAGTGACTGTATGGTCGCATTTTAGATCGGAATTCGAGGTAAATTGACTTTTCGCGCTATAATTTGGCGGATCTCCACCATTTTATATGCGAATGATTGCGTCATTTTGTGCTGCCTCGCGTCAAAATGAATTGGGCGGCCCAAAATCATTGAAGAATGTTGAAGTTCACACCGCTGGCATGACCTCTGCAAGATGTGTCGCACAGCATGAATACCCCCTTCAAAGAAGAGAAAACCAAAATGCCCAAATATTTCAGAATAGTCTTACTTCTCGTTCTTACAACCCAAGTGGGTTGTTTGCAGTGGTTCTCCGGTAAAATTGGTACCGGTGTAGCTCGCTTAACCGTTCGAAATGCCGGTGCGATGCTGCTGGCCGTCAACAACGATGATGTGTGTGGTTTTTCTTCAGCTGCTGTGATGGACAACCCTAAGGTAGATGGCAGGGTCGGTGGTGCTGGAACACTCACTTATACAGTAACCAATTGTGAGATTGAATTTACCGATTGGGAATCTTTATCCACCGATTGCAATGATGTTGAGACGCGAGCGAAGGGTAAATTGATTGTATCAGCACGAAAAATTGTTGATGGCCGTATTACCGGTAACCCCGATCCAGAAAAAGCTGTGATTCCAACAAGCGCTGCAGGCGCTAAGTTCATTTTGGACAATGTTCAGTTTGAGAATTTTGTTGCGGAGAAGTCTAATTCAGAAGCCTACATGAACATGATCAATGGCTCTATCTCAGGAGTTATCGAGCCATTGCTGGCGAAAAGTGAGACTGGCACGTGTTCAATATTAACGCCAAATATTCAATTTTCAGAACTTAGCTATGGTGAGTCTTCGGTGTACGTTGATACCGGTGACCGTTCATTTGAAGTTGAAGTAAATAGCTCAAACATTGAAGCGCAAAACGGTAAAGTTGGAGAAAATCAGAATAGAATCGCTGGAACCATCACCGTTTGGGGTAAGCATGAGCCCGTTCCAAGTGATGAAGATGGCCTTGACCCAGAGTTCGAAGAGAATGTTTTCGCCGATAGCTTTGCTTGTAAAGAAGAACTCTTTTTACCCGTAGCCTACGAATGCCCGCTTGGTGGAAAGCTCGGTGTGGCCAGCGGACGTCTTGCTGTTCGTAACTTTGCGGGTTTGGTCAAACTGGTGGCAGCCGATACCAATTGCGGATTTGAGAGTCCTGAGGTTCTTAGAAATTACACGCAAGAGGGG
>CAZZDT010000644.1:0-3267 GCA_964652435.1 uncultured Bdellovibrionales bacterium | reverse complement strand
CGCAGTGCACTCACTTCATTTTGCGAATCTGCCACCTGCCCTTGAAGCCCTACAATGGCATTTCGAGCCACATCCAAAGCTTGGTTGGCGTTTTGTAACTCACCCGTTAGGGCAGCGTTGTCTTTGCGCAAGCTTTCCACATTCTCATGCAACTCGTTGCGCTGAGAAACCAGGTCCGTTCGCAGAGCTTCGGTGAAATCCAAATCCTCTTCTAATTTTGCAATGCGCTCCGCTTGAGCTTCCGTAAGCTTATTCCCTTCACCCATGGCTTTCTTGCGCTCAGCTATCTCTGCCTTAAGTTCACCAATACGCGTGCCCTGCTCGGCCATACGGGCTTTTAAGTCCTGCGCTTCGCCGCTTAATGCGGCAATGGTTGCATCGTTGGATACTTTCAAAGCAGCTGCCGCCATGGCCGCGTCTTGGAGCTGACCTTGCAAGCTTTGAACATCGGCGTCGCTGGCATCTTTATGGGCTTGGAGGCTCTGCAGAGCTGACTGCAAGGTTTCCACACTCGCTTTGGCATTTTCCGATGCAATGCGTGCTTCACTGCGTACCGTATCCAATTCGGTATGAAGCGACTGAACCTCTTCACGGGCACTGGCCACATCACCCTTCAGGGCAACAATCACGTTGCGAGCGATATCCAGTTTTTTGTTCGCAGTTTCCAACTCGCCCGTAAGCGCTGCATTGTCTTTACGCAGAGCTTCCACGCTCTCGTGCAATTCATTGCGCTGTGAAACCAAATCTTCCCGCAGTGTTTCAGTAAACTTTAAGTCCTCTTCGAGTTTGGCGATTTGCGCTGTTTGCGCCTCGGAAGAACGACCCGACT
Organism: uncultured Bdellovibrionales bacterium; assembly: GCA_964652435.1. GTDB lineage: Bacteria > Myxococcota > XYA12-FULL-58-9 > XYA12-FULL-58-9 > JABJBS01 > JABJBS01. The sequence goes on along the minus strand of CAZZDT010000644.1, from coordinate 2,438 downwards.
CGGCAATGGTTTTCTTTTGCGCTTTGATTTGCGTCTTTAGGTCCTCAATCTTAGCACCCTGCTCTTGAGACCGTACCTCTAAACCCTGGGCTTTATCCGTCAGACTGGCAATGATGGCATCGCTGGCCACCTTGGCCGCCGTGGCGGCAATGGCTGCCTCCTGAAGTTGCGACTGTAGGCTTTGATTATCAGCATCACTGGCTTCTTTTTGAGCGGTAAGATTCGCAATGGCCGTTTGAAGCTCGGTGGTGTTTTGCTTGGCGCGCTCAGCCGCTTCATTGGCCTCACCCCGTGCGGTGGCAAGCTCGCTTTGGAGACTCTTTACCTCACTCTGAGCACTCGCCACATCACCCTTAAGCGCAACAATGACATTGCGGGCAATCTCAAGCTTCTTATTCGCCGCTTCAAGCTGACCCGTAAGCGCTTCATTTTCAGTGCGCAAGCTTTCACTGGTGGTGTGGAGTTCATTGCGCTGAGACACGAGGTCTGCCCGTAAAGCTTCGGTGAAATCCAAATCCTTTTCGAGTTTCGCAATGCGCTCTTCTTGGTTGGAAGAAGTCTTGCGGCCTTCTTTTAAGTCTTTCTTCTGGGCTTTGATTTGCTTTTGCAGACCAGCAATCTTCTCTTCACTGGCTGCGAGTTTATCTTCGAGATCTTGAGTCTGGCTGCTCAAGGCACCGATGATTGCGTCACTGGTGACTTTAGCCGCCGCTGCACCAATAGCAGCCTCTTCAAGCTTGGCTTGAAGTTCCTGATTTTCTGTTTCGGTAGCTTCCGTCTTCTTGGTCAAAGCGGCCAAAGCTGTTTCTAATTCTGTCGCCTTTGATTTTGCTTGCTCTACTGCGTCGGTTGCTTCGCTGCGAACACTACTTACTTCCCGCTGCAGTCGCTCACGTCCTGATTTCTGAGCAATAGCGTTCCACTTATGGAGCATCCCTTTTACACGCGCATTACGGGCAGAAGACTCAGCTTGTTCAGCCCGCTGATTGGCCGCAGCAAGTTCTTCTTTGAGCTTCGTCACTTCATCGGTTGCAACCACTGGCTCATCCACATTGCCAGGGACTTCGGTTGACTGGCCATTGGCAGAAGCTTTCTTTGCATATTTGACCAGTGCTTCTGCCTCGTTCGTCGATGGCGTTCCAGATGACGCTTCATCCCGTAGCTTGGGCGAAAAACTACGGTTTCTAAAGAAATCAATCTGGCTGCTGTCCACGCTGCCATCCTCTAAATGCAAAAGCGTGTCTTGTTCAGCCGTTACTTCCAAACGAGCACCGCCATCGCGATTGTAAGCTTTGGCTAAGTCACCACCCTCTTGAAACTTAGGCGCGTGGACATTGACGATGCCTTTAGGATCCATATTGATTTTCTGAAATTCTTGGACGCCTGCGTTCACCATACGGTCGATGACTTTCGCAGAGTTCTTTGCCTTCACGCAGACAGCATCTTTAACGGAAACTTCTGGGCCACCTACTTTCACATTGAAAATACGACCTGGCTCAGGCTCCTTGAGTTTTATGCGTAGCAAAACGGGATCGCCCTTTAAGGGCGGCCGATCAAAATCTTCAGCGGAGCTTCGCGGGCTTAGCCCCGCCAAGTCACCCGGATGAACAATCTCCCACTTATCATCGAAAGCATCCCCAAAAGTTTCGTTCTTTACTTCGGTGATCTCTACCGCGCCCCCAAGACTGGCCAAGGCAAATGTATCCGTTTTCAAACGATCCACATCCTCCACGGGCGGTGGTCCGTCATTGCGCTTCGGCGCCTCGGTGCTTAGCGGTTTACTCGTTGGATTCTCAAGATGAGGCAACTCACGGGCCTCGCTGCGAACCCCGTGGCCGGAGCGTACCAGCTCATCAAGTGGAGGTTTAACCTCAGGTTTTACCGGGGCCAACACCTCTGCATCGCTCGTTTCCTCGGTGGTAACTGGCTGAATATGAATGTCCGTTGAAATCGGCGGCTTGGGGCCACCTCCCACTGGTCCTGTCATCTCAATTCCCCCTCAGCTCGAGAGAAAAATATTAGCACAAGCTCAGGGGCGACCCGAGGCCTCGAAGTCTCGGAAAAATATAAGAAAAGTTACAAGTTCTTAACTTCCTGAAAATACGCGATTTTCTTTTTTCGACGTCCCGCGTCAATTTCTTGTTGTGAAGCTTGTCAGATTGTGGCACGGATCGGCCCTAACATTTTTCGGGGGAAATTCATATGTCCTTAAGACCTCTCACACGCAAAGAACAAGTCGAACAATTAACCAAAGAGTGGGCCGAAAATCCCCGTTGGAAAGATGTGAAGCGGGGTTATACTCCCGAAGACGTCGTCAACCTGCGAGGCTCTGCACAAAGCGAGCAAACCCTGGCAACACGCGGTGCCGAGAAGCTCTGGCGCTACCTCCACGAAGAACCCTTCATCAATGCACTGGGCGCCCTAACCGGCGGCCAAGC
>CAZZDT010000643.1:0-3268 GCA_964652435.1 uncultured Bdellovibrionales bacterium | reverse complement strand
GGTGTCGTTTGTTCCACCTTTTCCGGCGGTTAAACAAAATAATACAGTTGTTGGCTTGTGTCTGGGCGCGAGAATAGATTAGTTCCCATACGGGTTCACCAACTATGAACGGGAGAGTCAGATGTCTGGAAGATTAGAAAACAAGGTAGCGGTTATCACCGGCGGAGCGGGTGGACTCGGTTTAAGCGTGGCGCAATCTTTCGTGAAAGAGGGAGCCAAAGTGGTCCTTTTGGGGCGGAATGAAGAACGTCTGGCCACAGCGAAGGCATCGGTTGAGGCAGCCGGTGGACAGTGTATGACGGTGGTGGCAAATGCTGCTCAGCCAGAGACCATTGTTAAAGCTTTTGAAAGCGCTAAAGAACAAATGGGTGACCTGGATATTCTAGTGAACTCGGCCGGTGTTTTTATCTGGAAAGGTTTTTTGGACCTAGAACCAGAGCAGTGGCATACCACAATCGAAAGTAACTTAAGTGCGGCGTTTTTCGCGACACAAGCTTTTGCCAAGCAGGCAGTGGCGGCAGAGCGAGGCGGGTCCGTTATCAATATTTCTTCAATTCACGGTTCGGTGGGTGACGGAGGAGTCGTTCCTCACTGTGCATCAAAGTTTGGATTGATTGGCTTAACTGAGGCATCTGCGGAAGCACTTCGTAAGAATGGTATTCGCGTAAACTGTGTATCACCTGGTGCCATCGAGCCGGACTCTGGTGGTCGTAATGGCGAGTCATTGAAGTCTCAGGTGACGCAGGGTGAGTTGGCAAGCATGTGTGTATTCTTGGCGTCTGATGATTCAGGCAACCTAACCGGAACCAACATCAATGCATTTGGTGTAACGCGCCCAGTGATTGCACCGCCAAAGTAAAAGTCGATTACGCAATCGTTTTAGGAAGGGGTACAGTTGCTTATAAAGGAGCAAATGTACCCCTTCGTTGCGTTTTCTCCCACGAAACCGGTTCTCGGTTGAATCCAAGTATGATTGTATAATCCCTGATGTGGTTCTAATGGCTTTATGAAAGGCTCGCCGTGGGTTCGCGATACTATAAATGGCTCTTGATGGTGGCCTTGGTTATCGGTTGTCTTGGGGGCGGCTGCCGAGACAATGATGATGACGCGGATTCTACTTATGGCGAATCGGTTGAAGCCCTTCCTTCTAAGGTGACGATTCATCGATTAAATCGATCTGAGTACAATAACACCGTTCGTGATCTGCTCGGGACCGAGATGAGGCCGGCCGATGATTTTCCGGTAGATGATTTTGGATATGGTTTCGACAACATAGCCGATGTTCTAACTGTTTCGCCCTTGCTGGTAGAGCTCTACGCTTATGCTGCTGAAAAAATGGTGGCTGAGTTGCTCGATGACCCCATCACGGAGCCGCAGCTTTGGCATGTCGAGGCCGAGACGGCAGAGACGACGGTTGGTGGCGCCGCAACGGATGGTTGGAACCTTTGGAGCAATGGTGAACTCTATTCGGTGATCAATGTCCCCATGGATGGTCGCTATCAAATATCTGCAAGAGTCTACGCAACCCGCGCGGGCGATGAGCTGGCCCGCTCCAGTCTGATGGTGGATGGTGCGATTGTTGAGACTTTCTCAGTTGAAGCCAGTTCCGCCCAAGAGATGCAAATCATTGAGGCAGTCGCGGATATTTCCGCGGGGTTGAGGCAGATCTCGGTGACCTTTGACAATGATTACTATGAACCAGAAGCGGGCTTGGACCGCAACTTGATTGTGGATTGGATTCGTCTCGCCGGACCTATCGATGTTGAATTGCCCGGCAATCCTCGACGAAATGCTTTTTTGAACTGTGGCGTTCAAGAGGTGGGCAGCGAAGCCTGCACACGAATGATTTTAGAAGAATTTGCAACGTCCGCTTATCGTCGACCCATTCGGGAAGACGAACTCGATGGCCTTGTGGCTTTGGTCAATCTTGTGGAATCGATGGGTGACAGTTGGGACCTTGGAATAGGGGTAGCGCTCGAGAAGGTTTTAACATCTCCTCACTTTATCTACCGGATAGAGTACGGCATTGATATCGAAAATACGGGGCCTCAGTCATTGACCGCATACGAATTGGCTTCACGACTCTCCTATTTCTTGTGGAGCAGCATGCCGGATGAGGAACTCTTCGACAAAGCACGAGATGGTTCTATTTTGAATCATGAGGTTCTCAAGGCTCAAGCCTCGCGAATGTTAGCGGATCCCAAAGCAGAATCCTTGGTCCAAAACTTTGCCGGCCAGTGGTTGCATATTAAGGCGATTGACGATGCGTTTCCCGACGTCTGGTATTTCCCGGATTTTGATGAGCAGCTAAGGGCGTCCATGAAAGCCGAGATGCAACATTTTGTTCGCTCATTGCTTTTTCAAGACCGTAATTTGCTCGACCTCTTAAAAGCGGAAAATGGGTGGGTGGATGCTCGGCTTGCTTCCCATTATGGGATTGATGATTTCACCGGGGATGGTTTTCAGGAAGTTTGGCTCAGTCCTTACCAAAGAGGTGGCATTCTCACTCAGGCTGGATGGTTGATGTCACGGTCGTATCCGACTCGAACCTCTCCGGTTAAGAGAGGGAAGTGGATTCTTGAGCATCTCTTGTGTTCACCGCCTGCGCCACCGCCTCCCGGTGTTGAAGGGCTTGAAGAGTCTGAGAGCGAGGGGGGGACGATTCGTGAAAAACTTGAACGCCACCGTGCGGATCCCATTTGCGCCGCCTGCCACCAAGTGATGGACCCATTGGGCTTTGGTTTGGAACATTTTGATGGAATCGGCACGTATCGACAGTTCGATGGCGATTCACCCGTAAATGCCGCTGATGCATTGCCAGATGGTCGTAGCTTTAACGGAGCTTTGGAACTTCAGGCTGTCCTGGCCGAAGACGAACGGGTTCCTGCTTGCATGGCCGAAAAGTTGTTTATTTACGGAATAGGGCGCGGTGTGAAAGCAAGTGACAGACCTTATTTAGAAGATATTGAGAAAATGTTTTCGGATAGCAACTATCGATTTGAGCCGTTGGTGCATGCATTGATCACCAGTGATGCGTTCACGATGGTGTCACGGGGGCACGATGACTAATCGATGGCATAAGTTCAAACGTCCCGATGGGAAAGGGTTGCATCGTGGCATGAGTCGGAGGGCATTCCTTGGGGGGGCCGGAGCCATGCTGACCTTACCGCTGCTGGAGTCATTGGCACCATTTGGTTCGAAGGCATTAGCGGACTCCTCATTGCCGGTTCGGGTTTTGTACTACTATGTGCCCAACGGCATGCATATG
>CAZZDT010000642.1:0-3272 GCA_964652435.1 uncultured Bdellovibrionales bacterium | reverse complement strand
GGCTCCCCTTATCCTGACCGAACGCCGAATTGCAAACTAAGGATTTTGAATGGCTGCCACCGCGAGTGCTGCCCAGCCAATCATAAAGCCAACACCACCGATGGGGGTGATGGCGCCAAGGATACGAACGCCCGATATCGCCAGAGCGTAAAGGCTTCCGGAAAACACAAAAATCCCAAATATCATTGCGATTCCGGCTACCTTGATAGCCGTTGCGTCCATTTGCCGCGCGAGAATACCAATGCCGAAGAGGGCGAGGGCGTGAATGAGGTGGTAGTGAGAGCCTGTTTGGTAAACGGCCATCATATCCGCACTGAGCTTTTCTTTAAGCCCGTGCGCCCCGAACGCGCCGAGAGCAACGCCAAGTAAACCTAAGATTGCACTGATTGGTATAAACATTTGACCCATGAAGCTCTCCTTTACGGATGAGCTTTATGGCGTCACTTAGACGAAGGCGCAAGATGGCCAGTGTAGCCTACCAGCTCCAGAAGATCTTTCTTGTCTTCTCGAGGGTTGCCCACGACCATGGCCTGCAGTTCCTGAAGTTGGCCCATGCGTTGATTGAGTTCGGCGATGGTATCTCCGGGCTTGGAGAAGATATCTACGTAGCGGTCACTGACCTGTCTGACGCGATCGGTGACCGTAGAGACGAGATTTTCAAGCACCTTGTAGCCAGCGCGTTCGCCCGCATCTACAAGCTCCATGAAGCTGGTTCGCTTCAGAGCAAAGATAATCACTTCTTCTTTGGATTTGGCTGAAGCGCTGCGAGGGTTACCGTCGAGAAGAGCAACTTCTCCAATGGCGTGGCCGGGTCCTAATGTGCAGAGTTTATAGACTTGGCTGCCTCGGCCCGTAAGAATATCGACCTGTCCACGCGCTACGAAGAAACAGGTATCTCCTGGCGCATTTTGTTTACAAATGAAGGTATCTTTCGCGATGCGATGGACCTGCATCTTTTCAGCAATGGTTAGGTACTCTTGGTCATTCAACCCCGTAAAGAGTGGGATCTGACGGATGAAGGCAGCCTTTTTTTCAACTTCTGTGGCCACTACATCTCTCCCCGGTCTTTAAGCCTTTGTTCCCAAAGCTGTCGCTGGCGCTTTTGCATAACCTCCAGCGAGCTGCCCGGATTGTCGAAGAACTCTGCAATGCGTGAGTTGGTATCTCGAAGTCGCTGCGCCATCATGAGACCTAGGTTGTGAAGCACCTTGAAAGCGGCGGGATGGAAGTTTTGCCGAAGGACTTCAAAGTCGGACCGGTCGATGCGCCAAGCTTGTCCATCTTTAGCGCATCTTACGGTTGCAGAGCGCTTGATTCCGTCGAGTAGGGAGAGTTCCCCAATCACTGTGGGAGCATCGATGATGGCCAGTGGCTTTTCGTCACCCTGATGGGTGGTCTTTACAACCGCAACTTGTCCGGTTTCGATGATCAACATGGATTGTCCATCGTCACCTTCGGTCACCAAGATCTCGCCTGCCTTGATGCTTGCAGGCTTGAAGAGGCGTACGATTTCACCAATCTCTTCATCACTGAGATTTTTGAAGATAGGCAGGTGAGATAGAAACTTTGCGTAGTGCGAATGATCCATTGTGAATCAGTATCGGAATTGTCCGAGGAGTTCGGCAAGCTCTGCAGCCATAACGTTGAGCTTTTCAGCTTCGCCTTGGCTTTCGGTAGCACCACTTGATGTGTCTTCTGCAGTGGTTGCAACCATCTGAATGTTCTTGGCAATCTCATTCGAAGCACTTGCAGCGCCCGTGAGGTTGTTTGAAATTTCATTGATGGTGGCATTCTGCTCTTCAACCGCCGCAGCAACAACGTTGGTGAAGTCACTGATTCGAACGATGATTTGCGAGATTTCTTCGATAGCACTTGCTGCGCCGCCACTCTCAGTTTGAATCGAGAGAGCTTGCTGACTGATTTCTTCAGTTGCTTTCGCAGTTTCTTTTGCGAGTTCTTTAACTTCGTTTGCAACAACCGCAAAGCCTTTACCGGCTTCACCAGCACGGGCGGCCTCAATGGTTGCGTTCAAAGCGAGTAGGTTGGTTTGCTCAGCAATCGAAGCAATCATCTTCACAACGTTACCAATTTGCGAGCTACTTGCTCCCAATCGGGTGATGGTTTCGGTTGTTGCCTCAGCCGCTGTTACCGCATGGGCTGCGATTTCTGCTGCCTCGGTGATGTTATTCGAAATTTCACGAACACTGGTGTCGATTTCGGAGGTTGCGGTTGCAACGTTGTTAACGTTCTCACTTACCTGGATAGATGAAGTTGAAACCAAGTGTGCTTGGTCAACGGTCTGTCCTGCCGAATCACGCATACTGTTCGATGTGCCAAGCATTTCTGTCGCAGCGTCTTTGAGTGTGTGGGCAGTAATACCAACTTGCTGGATGGTGTTTTGAATCTTGTCCAAGAAGAGGTCAAACCAATGGGCCACCTCACCAATTTCGTCATCGGTGTTGGATTGAATCCGTTGCGTTAAGTCACCTTCACCTTCCGCGATATCTCGCAGTCGGTTGATGAGGTCATTCAGAGGTGCCGCGATGGAGCGAGTAATGACGGTCGCCATCAAGAAACCTACGAGAACACCGATGACAATGAAGAATACAATGGAGGATTCGGCCGCTGTCCGCGCGGTTCCCAATTCCTTCATGACGCCTTCTTGAGCGGTTTCAATATCGGCCGCCAATGTTCGAATCATTTCCTGGAAGGATTCAGCGGTTTCGATGTAGGTTTCGTTGTATTCAACGAATGCGCTGAACTTTTCAACGTAGTCCATGATGAGCTCTTTATGCCGCTCAAATCGCTCGCCGTAAGCTTCGGCGTAGGTTGAATCGCCGTCATCGGTAAGGTCATCGAAATCACCGCTGTCCATGACTTCTTCGGCAGCCTCTTCTTGGTATTCGATGTATTCTTCAACGTTGTCGAAAACGTCGTCAGGGTCTTTACCGGTTTCCATCAAGCCAATTTCATAAGCCTGGCGGTAGTGCCACATGCCAAGGATGGCCGCGCTCTCATCGGTATCGTTTAACTCCTCGAGAAAGTCCGACATGTTACGTGCATGTCTTCTGAAATCACTCTTGGCCATTTGGAATGCCAGGAATGCTTTGAGCATGGTCTCGAGTTCGGTTTCGTAAGGCTTTTGTGCCGCATCAACATCGGAACGTCTCTTTTTATCGAGAACGGTCATCTCAAACATCTTGCCGATTTTTTCGCTGATGATTTGTTGTTTCTGTTGGATATCGAGAACGTCGTTTTGTTTCGCGTTACCA
>CAZZDT010000641.1:0-3273 GCA_964652435.1 uncultured Bdellovibrionales bacterium | reverse complement strand
CTGAAGAGACCACTGAAGAGACCACCGAGGAAGTCCCTGCGAGCGAGGACCCAGTTGATGAGCCTGAGTGCGACGAATGCGCTGAGAATCAAGTGTGTGTTGACGGTGAATGCGTGTGCCAACCTGGGTATCTCGATTGCGATTCGGATCCATCCAATGGTTGTGAGGCCATGGGCGAATGTCCCTGTGAGGTAGGGTCACAACGCTCTTGTTATTTTGGACCCGCGGGTACCGAAGGGGTTGGTATTTGTCAGGCAGGCGTAGAAACCTGCCAAGAGGGTGGCCTCTGGGGCTACTGTGAAGGTCAAGTACTGCCTGGTGAAGAGACTTGTGATGCGGACAATATCGACCAAGATTGCGATGGGGAATTTGATGAAGTCGACGACCTCGACGGCGATGGCTGGACCATTTGCGATGGGGATTGTTGCGATGACCCCATGGAGCACTGTGCTGAGAATCCGGCTTTGGTCAATCCAGGTGCTTACGATGCAATTGGCAACGAACTCGATGATGACTGTGATGGGAGAGAAGATAATCCTCCGGCAAACGACTGCGCCGAAGACATGATTCTTAGTGAGGTTACGGGCGCGAATATCATGATGGGAATGGACCTGTGTCAGTTTACCGAAGGCGACCCTGACCGTTGGGGGATCATTGACAGTACGCTAAGCAACATTGCGGGCGACGATATGCCCTTTGATTTCCAAGCGAGTGTACTGGAAGGTTACAGCCAGGGAACCATACCTCCGATGTCCAATAAAACCTTGAGCGTTCTATCTACTGGAGATGCTCGCGGTGTTGGTGATCCGGGTTATACATCGGAAGACAGTGATGGTTATCCCATGTATGAGGATGGGCCTGCCGAGTATTTAGCGGCTAACAATAACACCTTGGAGACGTCGGCATCTTGTCCAGTACCGGAACCGTCTTTCCACGATACGCTTCGTGTGAGCACCAGAATCCGGGTTCCGACCAATGCCCAGGGCATTAAGTTTCAGTTCCGGTTTTTCACCTATGAGTTTCCTGCATGGGTATGCACTGAGTGGAATGATGTCTTTTTGGCACTCTTGACCAGTGGTCACGAGGATATCCCATTGGACAAGAACATCTCTTTTGACCAAGCTGGTAACCCAATATCGGTCAACAGCGCGTTTTTCACGGCTTGTGAACCAAGGGTGTGTGGCGTTGTTCCTGATGGCGTTTACATGGATTTGCCAGATGTGGATAACGATGGTTGCCCTGATTCTCTGAGTTGTAATCCTGAAACCAATCTCTGTGAGAACGATTTGGGTGCCTGCCCCGACGGTGCTGAAGCGCTATTGGCCTTCTCCGGTGATACGGCAAAAGGGGGAGCAACCGGCTGGCTCAGTACCACCGCGCCTGTCATTCCCGGAGAAGAGATTACACTTGAGTTCATGATTTGGGACACAGGCGATGCATCCTATGACTCACTGATTCTCTTGGATGGTTTCGAGTGGATTCTGGAGCCGACCCAGTTATCAACAAAGAACTAGGCTGACTGCGTCAGTTTTGAAATGGGTCGTAGTCACTTTTGGTCTGGCGCTTTCGGTAGATGTGTATGGGCGCAATCACCGGTAAGGCAACCAGCTCAATAATCCAAGCCATCATGGTGAATGGAGGCGCCACGGCCCACATATCGCCCATGCGATAGACGAGTTCCACCGGGTCAAAGACAATGAATAGATATGGATAGGTGGGAGGGATTGAGCCAAGCCGAATGAGCCAAATAAGGATAAGCATGAGTAAGCCCGACTCAAAGGCCAATGCACCTGCACTGCGGTGCGGAGCCACCTTTTGCAGCAAGCCTCCCCAGGTACTCAATAACCAGATTGCCGGCACCACGGCGAAGACGGCGAAGATTTCGTAAAAGACATTGACGTAAAAGTGAGTGGCTATGCTGAGCACCACCAATTGAACAAGCATCCTTGCTGTAAGGGTGGCACCGCCTTGGTTTGTTGTGTCGCGGTTTGGCTTTGTGGTTGGGCGACCGCTGCGCTTTCGATTCTTCGGGGTATCCGCTTTTCTTGCGGGCTTTGGGGGTTCTGGGGCTCCACCATCTCGGTGATGCTGGTTCAGCCCTTGGTCGCGATAGCGCTTCGCCTCTTTGATATACCGAGATTCTGCCATGTGGGTTCACCCTAATATTTATCGGACCAGAGGGCACGCCTCGTTGAATCTTTTGTTTGTTTTTGAGAGAAAGTTCATCCAAATCAATAGCTTATGATGATAAGTGAACACTGTTTACTTTTTCGGTTTTTCTGCTACATTGGGCTCGCTCAAAAAGGGGTTCAACATGCAGAAGGAAGATAGGCTTAGTGTTGGAGAGGTCTTTGGATTGGTCTCTTTGGAATCGTTCAAGCAAGGCGTGCGTGGTATTCGCGGCGACGCGACCACACCCAAGCACTTATGGGATTTATCGACTCTTAAAATTCTTCAGCCCCGTGTCTCGATTAAAACTTGGCTGAAGCTTGGCCGAACCGACAAACGTATTCCTATCTACAATTACTTCAACCGAACTCCGGTTTCTCAGGACGAGGGTTACTCAGTTAGAGTTTCTCAGGTTCAAGATTTTCGTGGTGGAAAACAAACTTACGACAGCCATCAGGGAACCGATTTTATTGTTCCTGTTGGAACTTCAGTGGTTGCGCCAGCCCCAGGTGTGGTGATTCGCGTCGAGCGAGAATTCGACCGGGGTGGCCTTTGTGTCATGATGCTTCACAACCATGGTTTGATTACGACTCACAATCATTTGGGGCGCCCACTGGTTCAAGTGGGCGATGAAGTCAAACGCGGTGAAGCGATAGCGTTATCGGGAGCATCTGGGCTTGATTTTGTAACCTCCTTTTTTCTTAGTCCTCCCCATGTACATTTCAACACTTGGCTCGATGGCCTGACGGTTGATCCATTTGCTTTGCAAGGCGAGGTGTCACTCTGGCTTGACGGAAATGAGCCCAGACCCTTCAGCAGTGCAGAGGTCGAAGAAGCTCAGGTAACTGTTGATGTGGAAAACCTCTTTGACGAGGATGCCGTTACGAAGGGGATTCTGCAGTGCCTCGATCCGGATATGAAGCGGATGCTTAACGGTTTTTCCTGGTTGCCAGAGCGAGCGGCTCATCTGATTTATCAGCGCAACTATCGACCATCGAAGTTTTCGGATTTTAGCAGTGTGTATGCGCAAAAGCATGAACGGACACCACATCTGAATCTGCCATTTCTAAACCGTGACGTAAGCGGACTGCTTTTGGATTAAAC
>CAZZDT010000640.1:0-3283 GCA_964652435.1 uncultured Bdellovibrionales bacterium | reverse complement strand
TCAAGTTCCGCCTCGGTCTTCTGAGGCTCCACCGGAGCAGTTTTTTCTAAAATTTTTTCTTCAACTGGAGGTACAGATTCTACAGTTTTTGTAGTTTTGTGAGCACAGCCCAAAACACACAAAACTGCCCAATAAATCAGAAAATTAATGAGTCGCGGATATACCATTTTTGAGGTCCCCTACCCAATTCATGAATAACCCGAATAATTACTAGACATTAAGCTACTTCAAACCAAGCAATAAGCTGAAAATCATATTGGCCTGAAAGCAACCGGTCCTTTACCTACCCTAACATCCCATGCACAGCATAAACTACATTGGCACACAGGAGCCAGTTTTGAGCCACTTTTCTGAGTAAAGTCAAAGAGTTGTACCACTTGCAGCCGAAACCCATGATCGCTATTCTGGTTTTGATAACAAACCGTCAGTTCGTGAGCAGTCTAGCGAACATTATCAGCTAAGGTGCGGAGGGGCCGTGACCTGTTCGTTGAACAAATATCAATCGCTCTTGGTGATTCTTGTCATGCTGTTCTCCGCCAACAGTTTGGCGAGCTCCTTACCGAAAGTTCAGAATGGTACACTTGACCTAAGTTCGTGGGACAGTGAATCTCACCCCACGCTATCTCTCGAGGGTGAATGGAGATTTTACTGGGGCCAACACGTGGCTCCAGAAAGCTTTGATGCCACCAAGCGTGGCGAAGCATCAAGCGCACCTGTTCCCGGAGACTGGAGCAATCTGATCGAGCCCGGGTCAAGAAACAAACTGATCCCGAAATACGGAGTCGCCACTTACGCGCTAGATATTATCTTTAACAAGAATAACCTGGATACCCTAAGCCTGAGTATCAACGAAATTGGTAGCAGCTATAAGCTCTTTGTATCCAGCAATCAGCAAACCCTACAAACACTCCAGTCGGGTGCTGCTGGACTCGCAGCAGCAAAGAGTCAGCCTTTCATTCAGACGCAAATGCTAACCTTGGGTCTACGAACTCAAAATAAACTGACCCTATTGATTCACGTCTCAAACTTTAACCACGGATACTCAGGCTTTATTAAAGCACCGGAACTTGGAAAAACAGAAGTCATTAAGTCCCAGCACTCCATGAGCAGTCTATTGAACTTTCTATGCTTAGGGGCATTGCTCATTTTGTGCATTTCTCAAATCACTTCTCTCTTCGTAAACGAACAAAGCAGAATTCATACTGGTCTAGCCGCCTTAAGCTTTTTAGCGGTCATCCTATTAGGTGCACGAGGATCCTTCTTTCAACTTTTGGATCCAGTTGGAACAACATTCACCTACGCATGGCTTCATCAATTAGAAGCCATCACGCTCATTGGTATGGCGCCATGTTTAGCGATGCTGTTTCGGCCAAGCCTTGCCCGAGCTCAGATGGATAAGACCTCCATCATTACATTGGCACTCAGTGCACTCTTGGTAGGATTCGTTTACTTCGTATCACTTTCTACACTGGTTACACTGGTACCAGTGCTCTCCATCCTTTTAGCCATCAGTTGTATTTATCTCGCCAAAGGAATGCTGAATCACACTGCAGCTAAATCGACGGAAAAATGGATTTGGTTTGGAGGCACTTTACTCTTGGGGGTTAGTCTCTTTCTCAACAGCCAGCTCTTCTGGACCTACAGTGATATATCATGGCTTTTTAACTGTGGTTGGGTGCTTGCGCTTGGAGCCTTATGCCAAGCTGGGACAGAGCTCGAAACCCGCACAACCCGCGTCGAGCCTCATATTACTAAAAGCCTCCAGCGCGAAATTGCTGCTCGCACCGCTTCTCTTCAGGAACAAACGGATAAAGCAGTTCAAGAATCAGCCATCGCCAAGGCATCCGAATACGAAGCACTTGAAGCTGGCTTTGAAGCAGAAGTTGCCCGTGAACAACTTGCCGAGGAAAAACATAAACAAGAGCTCTTCGTACAAAATATATCTCACGAACTTCGTACCCCGCTCACGCTTATCCTCAACCCATTACAAATTGTAGCCAATGAAAACCCCGAGGACTCTAACGTGCAACTGGCATTGCACAACGCTCAGCGACTCCTACGACTGGTCAATCAACTTTTAGACTTTCAACTCCTGGGCCGAGGCGACAGAGCCATCGACATTCGTCCAGTAGATTTAGTCTCTTTCGTCCAAACCTGCAGTGAGTACTTCGCTTATTCTTGTCTTCAAAAACACATCCGCTTTAAAACCACGATTGAAGGCCGTAACCTTGAAGATGTACTCGACGGCAACGAAAAGCCACTTATCTTCGTTCTATCGGAAGTCGACGCACTCGAAAAAGTTATCTTCAATCTTCTCTCTAATGCTCTTAAGTTCACACCCGATGGTGGTGAGATTGAGCTGGGTATCCAATCCGTGGATAACCATGCGCGGGTATTTGTCACCGATACCGGGCCCGGTATCCAAGAAGAAGATCAAGAACGTATTTTCAATGCCTTTGCTCAGGTGGATGACTCAGAAACTCGAGGCTTTGAAGGAACCGGGCTAGGACTTGCCTACGCTAAGCGCTTGGTGGAATCGATGAACGGTCAATTGGATCTTCAAAGTATCCCTGATTTGGGAAGTCGGTTCTGGGTTTCATTACCAGTCTGCGAAGAGCCCGAAACAAGTGGTAACAATACTTTCCGTGTCAAAGATTGGTTACTTGCCGATGGTGGTTATCACGCAAGCGAGCACGCACAAACTCAGCCAACCCTAGCTCCCGAGACCACTGCTCAGTCTAAAGGAACCATTCTGGTTGTTGATGATTTACCAGAAATGAGAAAACTCATTGCTCATACGTTGACCAAAAAAGGTTATGCCATCATGGAGGCGGAGAATGGCAAAGAAGGCTTCGAACTCGCTTCTCGAAATAAACCAGACTTAATTGTTACAGACTGGATGATGCCAATTATGAGTGGCACCGACTTGATCAACGAACTGAAGTCAACCGCCGGACTTTCTGCTATTCCGGTCATTTTGCTGACTGCGAAGTCCGATAAGCAAAGCAAAGAACAAGCCATCTCTCTGGGAGCCGACGGCTTTTTGAGCAAGCCCTTCGAGCAAGTTGAACTCTCGAGTATGGTTCGTAACCTGATGAAACTTCGGACAGCTGAAAGACAGGCAGCCGATGAGCAGCGTAAAAATGCTCTTAGCCAAGTCGCCGCACAGTTGGCTCACGAATTGAACAATCCACTGAATTTTATCAGCAGTGGTATGGATAATATCCGCGACCACCACGACGAGATGGAATCGATTCTCAATAAAATGATGGAAGGGACCGGA
>CAZZDT010000639.1:0-3286 GCA_964652435.1 uncultured Bdellovibrionales bacterium | reverse complement strand
GACGGGCGAGACATTCGATAATACCTTGCAAGATGCTAACGATTCTGGAGCTGCGTACGTGATTGCTTATGAGCCTTATGCACTTGATGAGTTGGTCAGTTTACAAACGCGTGTCGATGCCATCAATCTTGTCTTGGCTTGGGCTGCCGGTGGTGCTCAAGCGGGAATTCAAGCAGGTACCGCCACCGCCGCAATCCTCTCGAGTTTAAGCGCCGTGGATATCCGCAGCTGGGCGACCTTACCGGCGCAATTTCAAATCGCCAGAATGTCGCTGCCACCTGGTCAGCATGACCTAGCTGTCAAACTCTACGGGCACTACGGAACAGAGCTTTACCGAGGCACTATCAATCAGGTGTCAGTCCGTGCGGGTAAGCGTACCTGGATTATCCAAAAACTTCCTTAAGGAGGAAGTCCTAAATGCTCTCTTCCTGTTCGAAGCAATACAAAAAGAGGCAACTGATGATGCAATCAGTCGCCTCTGGAATCACCCGCTAGGGGACTCGGGAGCCATCACTTGTCGTCGTAATCGCCCCAGTTATCTTTATCACCATCGCAGCCGTCTTTATCATCCCATTGCTCGTCCTTGATCTCATCACACCACTGAACGCAATCTTCCTCGGTTTCGCCCTTCTCAATGCATTCGTCCAAGCACTTGTCCAGCTCTGCTTCGTCTTTGTCTTCGGAGCACCACAAACTGCAATCCTCTTCGCTTTCGCCTTTATCAACACACTCCGCTAAACAGTCTGCACTGGCTTCCTCGCCTTTGTCTTCAGAGCACCAAACATTACAATCATCTTCGGTCTCGCCCTTATCAATACATTGCTCTAAGCAATCAGCATCCACCTCAAGGGTATCGGCCCCCTCTTCCAGTGCGCCCTGGGAACTTGGCGAATCTGTGATACCAACAACATCTGCTCCGCACGCACTTAACGCCAAGGCACCACATACCAGCGATAAACTCATCATTAACTTTCGCAACATCTTCAATTCTCTTTCTCAAAGCTCTTGGCTTCAGTTCAAGGCAATCAATGATGAACCACCAGAGCGACAAAGAAGTGTCACCTTAGCGCTGAAGAAAATAAAATTGTCATGAATACTCGGAAGTTATCTAAACAAAAAAAGACGTACGCGAACCCATTCCCTACTTGGCCGGCAGCCCACGGTCCTCACGCTCTACTCCAAACATCTGCCACAACTGGCGGGCCACTCGCGGCGCCTGAGCAATAATGTCATCTCGATCTGATTCACCCAATATCGCCCAACGGGTTAGAAAGAACGTGATTGCACCCACAACACATGATGCGGTTAAACGCGTATCTTCTGTGGAGAAAACGCCCTCTCGTACACCACGTTCAATTTGAGTCACCGTAAAATCAACCATGGCCGAAGAAAGCCGCTGGTAAAGTTCTTGGCCCTCTGGCCCACCTCCCCGCTCACTCATCACCACAACGGTGCGTTCTCGGTCGCGGGTAAAAACCTCAAAGACAAGCTGAATACCGAGGTCAAATGCACTTACCGCCAACTCTTCGCCCCAAAGCTTATCAAGCTCCTTTGTCATTTCAGCAATCAGCTGAGCCCCCAGAGCTTCGACGGCGGCCTCCTTACTTCCGAGAGAGTCATAAAATGCACCAGTGGAGCACTTAGCTCGCTTCACGATGTCTCGGACCCGAGTAGCAGCAAAGCCTTTCTCAGCGATGCACATCTTGGCCGCATCTAAAATGGCTTCGTCGCGGGCCCGAAGCTTGGCCAAAACCCGTGGTGTTTGCTTGTACGCCAAATGAAACCTCAAAACCCAAGAGAAACGAATGTTCGTTTTATACACCAACTATACCTATTTGGTCCTACCTAAATCCAGGGAAGAATCGGGCGCAATATTGGTATCACATAAAAATACCACCTAATGCTCTAATATTATTAGACTAAATCTGAAAAAAGCCGCTTCCTGCCCTTCTTTTAAGCGAAAAAATGCGATCAAAAACCCAAGAAAGAAACGAATGTTCGTTTCTTTATGGTATCCAAAACAAAGATTTTGGGTGTATGGCCAAGCAAATCAAACAATCACAAGCGGGGAAAAGATGTGGATGTTTAGAAGAAAAAAAGATGAAAACGAAGGACGTCGTAATCATGAGCGCTGCAAAACCAAGCTCCCCTTTCGTTTTCAACATGGTGATAAAATCATCATTGGGACCACCGAAGAGCTCAGCCTTACGGGTGCCTGGGCCACCAATCGGGACACCGGCTGCCAGCACAATCCTGCTCAGCCCATTACCAAGGTTAAAGGAGAATTCAGCCTCATCCTTCCGGAAGGTGAAATCCGAGTTCCGTCCGTGATTACCCGAAGCAATGAAGCAGGGCTTGCTTTCAAATTAGAAACCAAGAAAGCCCAAGAGGCCCACGCACAACTGATCGCTTATCTCGAAACACAGCTCGGAAATGTTTGGTGATTCCGACTCCAGGAGAATTCCTATGCCCAACTTATCAACTCTTAATCAGATATTAAAAAGTCACTCTCTATGGATGGCTGTCCTTATGGCAGTAACAGGGTGTGCTGAACCACAATTAAATGGTTCTTATTCTGAAACAGAAAGCATCGACGACACTCCCGAATCAGAATTTGTATCCGAAACTGTTGATGAATCCCCTATCCCCCAAACTCCAAACCTGAATCCCATGGTACGCATCGAAGCCGGAGCATTTATTATGGGAACAACTCACGAAACCGGACGCTGGGAGAATGAAGGCCCTCAACACACAGTTGCTCTTTCTCGAACCATCGAAATGCAAGCACATGAAGTGACTCAGGAACAATGGCAACAAGCATTCGATTCCCAACCCTCTCAACACATTGCCTGTGGTAAAGACTGCCCGGTTGAGTCAGTGACTTGGTACGAAGCCATTCATTACGCAAACTGGTTAAGCCAAAGCGAAGGACTTGAAGTCTGTTACACACTCTTAGGCTGCGACGAAAGCTGTGTTGGATGCGGTCAAGTATGCCAGGACGTAGACTTTAAAGGACTCGATTGTCAGGGATACCGCCTGCCAACAGAAGCAGAATGGGAATATGCCGCCCGAGCCGGAACCCACACCGCTTATTACAATGGTCATGCGTCAAACGAGAATAAATCCAATACATGTGCTCAAGA
Organism: uncultured Bdellovibrionales bacterium; assembly: GCA_964652435.1. GTDB lineage: Bacteria > Myxococcota > XYA12-FULL-58-9 > XYA12-FULL-58-9 > JABJBS01 > JABJBS01. The sequence goes on along the minus strand of CAZZDT010000639.1, from coordinate 143 downwards.
CGAGTCACTCGATAACATCGGTTGGTATTGTGCCAACTCAAATGGGACCCCCCAAGCAGTTGCTTCCCTCTCGCCCAATAGCTGGGGGTTCTTTGATATGAGCGGTAACGTTCAAGAATGGGTATGGGACCGTTATGGTTCAT
>CAZZDT010000638.1:0-3286 GCA_964652435.1 uncultured Bdellovibrionales bacterium | reverse complement strand
ACCACCGAATCATCAACTTTAACCACAGCATGTCCGCGCGCCATAACGCCAACATACATCGCAGGTGAGCCTTGCTCTAGTATGACATCTCCTGGCTGAAACACTGCAAAGCGCAATGCTGGCCTAATCTCACCGCCAGAAAGCTCAGCACAAAGCTGCTCCAGAGCATCCACATAAGCACACTGATAGCGAATGAAAACTTTCAGAGCCACAGGATCTTTAGCCAGGCCCCCTTGTAACTGAGATTCGCTCCAAACCATCAAGTCGGCCGCAAAATCGCCCACGACTTTTAATTCACGGGCTTCGCAATTTGGGGGAACTCGAAAAAATTCACCGGGCGAAATAACACAGAGCGTGCTGCCCGACATTTCTACTTTAAGATAACCAGAAGACACATAAACCCATGTGCCCTCTAGAGTGGTCGTAAGCTCTTGGCCCGCATCGGTTTGGTGGCGTGTGCCGCTCTCGCCCAAGGTTTGTCCCAAGGACTTACCCAAAGATTTAACATCTGCTTGAGCCTTTTCTGACGCACTACTCAATTCCAATTCGGGGAGCATACAACCTCAATCTTTCTTCCTTTTGGGCGCTGGGGGGGGCGGACCTTTTTTTACAGGGGCTGGCGGGGGCGGTGCCGAGAAGACATTTTCTCGGTCATCGATGGGTTCACCCGTAAAAAATTGTTTATTGTCTTTACGGTTGAAAACCTTGTAGCCCCGTCAAGTAAGACTTCCAACAACATATTCAACCTTCTCGGTTGTATTGCCGCGCAAGGGAAGTAAGCATTGCCGATAACGAATCAACAATCCTCGCGAGTTTACAAATTCTGATTCCTCATCCAAGGGAGCAGCCGATTCCATGACGCATTCAAGCTTCATTTGCAGTTGCTCACGATAGGTCCCGACCAATTGGTCATATACTTCTTCGGCGGTTTCGTTGGCACCGTAAGCCAAGGTAATTGCGGGTCCCAAAAAGCAATGCTTAAAGCGTTCTTGAATCTCATTGTCGAGAACCTCAATAATGAAAGTATGGTCAATGACCTCGTCGATACATCCAAGGTCCAAATCCCCTTCACGAGGAATGACTTTCCCATCACAAAGACTCGACCAGTATTCCTTCAGGATTTCTGAAACTCGACGTTTTTGTTCGGTATTTTCCATAGCTGCCCTTTGTCCAAAACCATCATAGCCCTGCCGGGCGGATAGAATAAAGCCCCTTGCCTCGTTTCAGTGAGCCATCATTGTTTAAGACCTTGATTCGATTGAAAAATCGTAACGTTTCGCAACCAAGGCCTGCCTCCGCTTGCCATCAAACAACAACCCCACTAATGATGATGCAAGGCGAATTTTTCGGGAAGGAAGCGGATATGGATGGGGCAAAAGAGCAGTTACCAGCGGTGGATGGCTGGTTCACAATGGACGTGGAAAATCCAAAACTGATTGGTAGTCATTGTGCAAGTTGCAACACCTATTACTTTCCTAAAGAGACTCACTTTTGCCGCAATCCAAATTGTACCAGCTCTGAGCTTTCTGAAATCACACTGAGTACTGAAGGTGTGCTGTGGTCATTTACAAATAACTGCTACGCCCCACCTGAGCCCTATATCAAAGCCGACCCTTTCGTTCCCTACGCCATCGCAGCGGTGGAACTCGAAAAGGAAAAGATGGTGGTTCTGGGGCAGATTGTAGAAGGCGTAAAAGTAGAAGACCTCAAAGCAGGCATGCCCATGAAGCTCACACTCGATCGGCTCTATGAAAAAGAAAATCAAGAGTTCATGGTTTGGAAATGGAAACCAGTTCAAGAAGGAGAATCGGCATGAGTCACGAAATAGCCATTCTCGGTGCAGGTATGCACCCCTGGGGTAAATGGGGACGCAATTTCATAGAATACGGAATTGTAGCCGCCCAAGCCGCCTTAAAAGATGCCGGACTGGAATGGAACGACATTCAATTCGTTTCTGGAGCCAATACGCTTCGATGTGGTTATCCCGGTAATATTTCGGGTGCCGCTTTCGCCCAAGCCCTGGGCTGGTCTGGCGCCAGAGTTTCAAGCTGCTATGCAGCATGCGCGTCCGGCGCTCACGCCATCAACAATGCACGGGCTCAAATCCTTGCCGGATTATGTGACGTGGCACTGGTCATTGGCTCTGATTCAGCGCCGAAAGGCTTCTTCGGCCCCGCTAAAGGTGAACGCCCCGATGACCCAGACTGGTTAAGGTTTCGCCTCTTGGGAGCAACCAACCCAACCTACTTCGCCCTTTATGCAAGGCGCCGGATGGAAATTTATGGCGCAACTGAACAGGACTTTGCGCAGATTAAAGTCAAAAACAGCGAACATGGATTCAATAATCCTTACGCTCGATACAAAAAGAAATTCACCCAAGAGGAAGTGCTGGCCTCCCCAATGGTGGCGGACCCACTGAGACTCTTTGAAATTTGTGCAACCAGTGATGGCGCAGCGGCTTTGGTCTTGTGCAGCATGGAATTCGCCAAAAAACATACAACCAATCCCGTTAAGATTGCTGCAGTATCTACAGTGACCCCTAAGTTTCCTAACACTGTTATTGAAATGCCCGCTTTCTCTACCGACTCGGCAGCAGGGTTAGATGCACCTGCAATCCCATTTCGAGACTCAATTGCCCACGCGGCTTACGAAGAGTCTGGCATCGGCCCCGAGGACCTAAGCTGTGCAGAAGTCTACGATTTATCATCCGCCCTTGAATTAGACTGGTATGAAAACATTGGCCTCTGTAAACCTGGTGAAGCAGAAGGTTTGCTTCGTGATGGCGAGACCACTTTGGGCGGAAGAATTCCTGTCAACCCAAGTGGTGGATTGGCCTGCTTTGGCGAAGCCGTTCCTGCCCAAGCCATTGCGCAGGTCTGTGAACTTACGTGGCAAATCAGAGGACAAGCAGAGGGCCGCCAAGTGGAAAATGCAAAGGCCGGGGTCACCGTGAACCAAGGACTCTTTGGACACGGATCATCAGTTATCGTTAAACAATAAGACTCACTTCAATCCGGTAACATCTGCCCTACAGGGCCGCCATGAACTGGCAACCAAATCTCAAACCGGGCACCGCCAAGTGTCTCATCGTCAATCACAGTCAGTGTGCCACTGTGCTCTGAAAGTAAGCGGCGTGCGATACTCAGACCCAATCCAGCGCCCATTCCTTCGGGCTTTGTCGTAAAAAACTCTTCAAACACAGCTTCCCGCATTTCTTCAGCAATGCCATCACCATTGTCACAAACAGCAATCAAGACACCGTCGGTCTCGTCACGGATTGCCGGAG
>CAZZDT010000637.1:0-3287 GCA_964652435.1 uncultured Bdellovibrionales bacterium | reverse complement strand
TCAAGATACTAAGTGAGAATCGGCGTCGGCTCGTGGCATAAGAGCGTATGACGATAGCGGTGCCTACCAGCACGGCCACGGATAAAGCCCAGATCCACTCCTCGGGCAGTGCCGAGAGCGAGACCAGCGTCCAATCTGTGTAGCTCTCTGTATTCACCGTCGCCTCTGCAAGATAAAGGGAATGTGGACTTGGTCTTCTTTATAGTCGAGGCAAAGGGCATACATGACGAGATTAATGCCCAAGCGGTAGGTCATTTCTCGAGCGTTTTCTCCACCACTGCTCATGCTGTAGCGCCAAGAGCCGAATTCGTCTCGGGCCATAGCGCCGCTCATATCGTTGGCGTAGTGAATCACCGAAAGTCGACCGTCTTGATTGATACCTTCTAAATGGGCGCGGCTTTTAATTCGTCCGCCATGACGCTCGAGCAAAAAGAAGCTTTTGTAGAGCACGTGCTCGGGTGGGACCCGCTTGAGGCTTTCTCCCGGCAAGATTCTCGCAAGCTCGCGCTTAACACTTTGGTCAAATCCGCCGCCTAGGTTTCCATCGCTTAAGTCGATGAGCAAGGTACCACCACGGCTTAAAAATTGCCGGATTTGTCCCACCGCTAGGGGACTGAGGGCTGGAAAAGCTGCCTCTCCCTGCCAGACGATAAATGGCACCTTAAATATACTGTCGGTGCTGGGGTCGACTTCGACAATATCGAGGGATGCGGAGATGCTGGTTCGCTTGCGAATTTCCCACGCCAAACGGCTGAATCCGTTGTCTCGGGGCGAATTTTGTCCGCCGGGCACCTGCATAAAGCCAAATTGGAACTCAGCTGGCTCTTTTTCCTGGGCCAAAACCGATCCCGATACGAGGTGGCTGCATATCCATGCTATAGATATAAAAAACTTCAACTTCATCAGTAACTTACCGGTATACTCCAACCTGTGGGGAGACACCATATCACTTCCCCAGAATGGGGAAAGTCCCCAGGTTAATGCATCGCGTCAGTTAGTTCTCCCCTTGTAAGTCTCTGCAACCATGCGCTAAAGGATGCCACCTAGGGTGCGGCGCTTGTCCAATGGGCACGCTGGTTTAGCGAGCCGTTACACCATTTTGCTGACTTGAGGGTATCAAAATACCCGGTTTTCCTGGGCGGGGGCCAAACTGGAAAATTGGGTGGTTCAGAGGCTGAGCGAGCCTGGAACCGATAACTCTCGGCTGTGAGGGTCAAAGTGTCTAAGACGTTAATCGTGGTGGAATCACCAGCCAAAGCGAGAACCATCTCTAAGTTTCTTGGAGACGATTATATTGTTGAGTCATCGATTGGACATATCCGTGATCTCCCATCGAAAGCCGCTGAAATTCCGGCCGCTCATAAGAAGAAGCCCTGGTCTCGTATCGGTGTAAACGTCGACGCTGATTTCAAGCCCTTATATATTGTCCCCACAGCAAAAAAGGCTCAGGTCAAAAAACTCAAAGATCTCTTGGCTCAAGCGGACCAACTCTTTCTAGCGACGGATGAGGATCGTGAGGGAGAAGCCATTGCTTGGCACTTGGTCGAAGTACTGAAGCCAAAAGTGCCGATTCGCCGGATGGTTTTTCACGAAATTACAGAGCGTGCGATTCATGCCGCCATTGAAAACCCAAGAGAAATCGACCACCGCTTGGTAGAAGCCCAGGAAGCTCGTCGAATCTTAGACCGTCTTTATGGTTATGAAGTGAGTCCCTTACTCTGGCTTAAGATTAAGCCACGTCTAAGTGCTGGGCGGGTTCAGTCCGTGGCAACGCGTCTGATTGTTGAGCGCGAGCGCGAGCGTATGCGCTTTAAGAGTTCTGCTTATTGGAGTTTGCGAGCCAATTTAGAAAAAGGCGGAGACGGCCTCATCGTTGACGGGCTTTTGGCGGATATTGAAGGCCGCCGGATTGCCGTCACGCGAGATTTCGATGGACTTACGGGTGAGTTAACAGAGAATGCTCGCCGCGATAAAGTCATTCTATTGGACGAAAAAGCGGCCATGGCTTTAACGGACCATCTGACTGATAAGTCGGTGACCGTTGATGATGTTATCGAAAAGCCGTTTACGCAAAAGCCTCAGGCACCATTTATTACCTCAACGCTTCAGCAAGAAGGCAGCCGCAAGCTTCGGTTTACAGCCAAGCGGACCATGCGCGTTGCTCAGCGTTTGTACGAAAATGGTTACATTACTTATATGCGTACGGATTCGAACACTCTGTCGCAAGAAGCACTTGGTGCCGCCCGCACGCAAATTAAGGACCTTTTCGGAGATGAGTATGTCCCAGCTGAACCACGTACCTACAAAGGTAAGGTGAAGGGCGCTCAGGAAGCTCACGAAGCGATTCGTCCTGCAGGTACTGAGTTTAGAACGCCTGATAGCTTGAAGAGTGAGCTCGATGATGATGCGTTTAAACTTTACGATTTGATTTGGCGACGTACCGTTGCCTCACAGATGAAGGACGCAAAAGGCCAGCGTACGCAAGTTCGTATGAAGGTAGATATTGCCGCTGCGGTGAGTGAAGCAGCGGGCCAGGATGTGAGTGGTACTGCAACCTTTACCGCTTCTGGTAAGGTCATTACTTTTCCAGGATTTTTGAAAGCCTATCGATTTACCGACGCAAACGATGGCGAGTCTGAGTCGAACGAAGACAAGATTCTTCCGCCGATGGCTAAAGGTGAGCAGCTTGATGCCAAAGAATTGCGTCCAGCAGGTCACAATACCAAGCCTCCTGCACGCTACACAGAAGCTTCTTTGGTGAAGATGCTTGAAGAGCGAGGGATTGGACGTCCTTCAACCTATGCGTCCATCATTCAGACAATTCAGGACCGCGGTTATGTATGGAAAAAAGGTGGAGCCTTGGTTCCAACCTTAACAGCCTTTGCGGTTACTCAGCTTCTCGAAGCTCATTTCACAATGTTGGTGGATTACGAGTTTACTGCCCGTATGGAAAGTGACCTCGATAATATTTCCACTGGTGAAAAGCAGGCGGTGCCATGGCTCCACAAGTTTTACTTTGGACTCGAGCCTACGCCTGAAGAAGAAGTGGAAGCGGCAGCTGAAAAGAGCGTGAGTGAAGTTGGCTTGAAAGTGAAGATTTCGGCCAGCAAGGCAGCGATTGATGCGCGCGCAATTTCAACCGTACCTCTTGGCGACCTCGAAGAAGGTGAGTTGGTGGCTGCACGGGTTGGTCGTTATGGTCCTTATCTGCAAATCGGTGACAGTGACCGGCGGGCATCTATTCCCGATGATTTGGCGGTAGATGAACTCGATGTTTCCGAAGCTCT
>CAZZDT010000636.1:0-3291 GCA_964652435.1 uncultured Bdellovibrionales bacterium | reverse complement strand
TAAGGTTGCCATTTGAGCATCGCGAAACATGCCCTCCAAGGCAGAGCTGGCCAAGCTAACAATCGATGTTTCAAGCTTGTGTTCCACCACGCCATCCAAATCAACAAATCGCAGTCCGGTCACGTTTGATATCCAGGCAGCACATCCCACAACCCCACTCCAAGGCGGTCCCATCAAGAGGACAGGTGTCTCGATAAAGTGCGTGGGGTGAGGGTCGTAATATCCCAAAGTCATCTCCTTACCGTAAACAGGGTACTCCCCGCGAAATATACACCCCGGAGCTGGTCAAATAAGTCATGAATACCCTCCTTATGTTGAAGATGGATACTCAAGAACAATTTTCGATCCAAACCTGCCAGTGTGCTCTGGTGGTTGGCGGAGGCCGCGGCATTGGCCTCGCCTTAGTCCAGCAACTGATTGCATCGCAACTCACACAAACCGTGTACGCGACCTACCGAGATCCTGCAAAGGCAGAGGGCCTGCTCTTGCTTCAACAAGCAAACCCCGACCGATTGATCGCGCAGCGCTGCGACCCTCTGGTAGAAGACGATCTAAAAGAGATGAGCCAAGCAATCAAAGAGGCTCAAAAGAACGTAGACCTTGTTATCATCGCATCGGGCATTCTTCATGGTGAAGGTCGAGATCCCGAAAAATCACTGCGAGATATCGACGTTGCTCACCTTCAAGAAGTTTTCACGGTCAATGCCGTGATCACACCCTTGGTGGCCAAACACGTTAAACCCCTTCTGCCTCGCTCCGCGCCCACCATGCTGCTGGCTCTCTCAGCCATGGTGGGGAGTATCGATGAAAACGAAATCGGCGGCTGGTATGGCTATCGGGCATCCAAGGCGGCGCTCAATATGATGGTGAAGACCATCAGCATCGAACTCAAACGCAGCGGCTTCAAAACCCAGGTGGGCGCAATTCATCCGGGAACCACACACACTGCCCTATCTGAAAAGTTCATTGGCACGGTGCGGCATAAAGTTTGGAAGCCCCTGGAGAGCGCGGAAAATATTTTAAAGGTTATCGATGGCCTTTCGCCCCATGAAACCGGTTTTTTCAAGAACTGGGACGGCAGAACCATAGCCTGGTAAATATGTTGCACTGCGGCTTTCCAGCTGACGACCGCTGTGATTCTATCTGACCACGGGTTCATGTCGAACTCGACTATGCCGCAAATACTAGAACAGGACGTTGTATGAACCTCACGAAGTATGCTTCCGCTCTTGGCCTGGGTTTTATGGTTCTGAGTATCGGTTGCGCCGGGGAACCAAACCTACTGCCAACAGTACTCACTGACTCGAACCGAGATGGGGCCATCAACGACCAAGATGCCGCCACAGATGCGCCGGCCCTAGAGACACTTGTCTTGGCCAACATCGATGATGACAACAATGACTCGATGGTAGACAGCTGGGATGCAGAGATCAACGGCAACGCGGACTCCTTAGACATCACCCGGGTGACCATCGGCCAGACCCCTGACTTACCGGAAGATGCTCGCGTTTATATTTACGTTAAAAACGCGACTGCGGCCAAACGTGTCAACATTTGGCAGCTTAGCCCAGAGCCGATCCAGATTTTATCGCACGGCAATCACAATGCGGTTTCTATTCCTACCCAGACGCTCATCGATTCCAGCATCACCCTCGGCATCGAAGGACGCGCCTTACGTACCACCACCTGGGACGGGCGCATCGAATTGGTTCTTGAAGTTCGCGGCGCAGACACGCAATACACACCCGCATCCCTCACCCTTACGGCGCCACGCGGTGCTCAAGGTCCTGCCCAAGCTGGCGTCTGGAACTGCGACCCCAGCTGGCGCGGCGCAGGAGACGGATGTGATTGTGGATGCGGCGAAGTCGATCCAGACTGCAATGGATCAACCCTAGGGGAATGCGATTATTTCTTTTGTGGAGCTGACGCCTTTGAAGCTGGTTCTATTGCCAACTGCGCACCCACCGGAGGCGATATCACTGCCCCCGCCGAGCCCGAGATTCTGGCGACCACCTCAGTATCTATGCGAATCGCGCCGGTTATCTTCACAACCAACTTGGATACCCCAGAGCGCTTACACATGATGCGCATCACGCAAGAGCAATTCGGAGAGACTGAATTTCTTTGGCAGGCATTCACCGAGAACGAATCCATTGGATACCAAACCATGGATGTCTCAGCCGAGACTTACCGCGGCGACCGCTGGGTCCAAGATACCGTTCAACCAGGCTACCAAGTGATTCCCTTAGGTGATGGCTGGCATGAGTTGAAAACCCATTTACAAGTGGAGCGGCGACGAGAGCTCTTAGGTTTCGTGCGCAATGAACTGGTTGGCCCAGATCGGGCCATGGCCTACCCGGGCGGCGACGGCAGCGAAACATCCTTAAACTACGGTGGTAACCTCGAAGTCCTGGCGCCCCACAGCGGCCCCGATGGCGACTTCCCCATGGGCCGTATGGTTTATGGTGGTGGCACGGAAGGCTCCATCAACGGCGTTAGTTACCAAGACACCATGGAGGCATCACAAGTTAATTGGATGGATGCACAAGAAGTCCAAGGCCCTGCCCTTGAGATTTCTTCGGAGTGGCTTGTGGTGGGACATATCGATGAGTTTTTTCAACTCGTTCCCGTTTGGGAAGCCGGCGTGATGACGGGCAGCAAAATTGTTATCGCATCACCGCAGCTCGCCACCGATGTTCTCGAAGACCTTTCCGCCGAGGGTAAAGGAAACCTAAAGATTTTCACCCGGAGACAAAACTACGAAACCACCGTTTCCGCTATGCTCTCAGACGAAGAGCTCATGAGCTACAATACCAGAGTGCAGGCGCGCATCGACAGCATTCAAGCCGTTATCCAAAATGCAACAGGTCTCCCGGACGAGGACTTTTTGCCAGTCCCCGTTCTTTTTGAAGCCGATTACTACGATGGGATGGATATGGCGATTGCATTGAATCCAGGCATCCAAAATCTCGTCACAGCTAAGACAACACTCTTTATTCCAGATCCCGAGGGACCTTTGGAAGATGGATTGGACCATTGGCAGGAAGCAACCCGCCGCTCTTTAGAGAGCACCGGCTTAACGCTTGATTTTGTGGATGTCTTTTGGGGCTACCATGTTCAGTACGGTGAAGCCCATTGCGGAACCGCCGTAGAAAGAAGCCCTATGGCCCAATCCTGGTGGACAAAAGGTGAGGTGACACCATGAAAAATAGCATCAAAATCTTAATCGCAACCATATTGTTTATCTCGCTAAGTGCTCCAGCCTCTGCTGCCATACCTGCGGACCTCAGC
>CAZZDT010000635.1:0-3307 GCA_964652435.1 uncultured Bdellovibrionales bacterium | reverse complement strand
GCTTCAAGATAGGCAAAACGGCCTCGAACGGTGTTTATCTCTTTGCGTTCCATAGGACTGAATACTACGGACGGCGGGGCGTTGGATACGCTTTATTTCTGAAATTTTCATTATATTTCAGTGGGGTAGGTCTATGTAGGTGTGATGAGATATTAAACTGTGGATAAGGGAATGAATTTTATTCAAGAAATCCTAAGTAGCTCTGGATGTACTTATGGAACAGTGTGCCAATTTTATACACAGTTTCAAGGGAGTAGCTTAAAAATGACCTCTATGTAGATTTGCAAAATGCGAATAGAGCCAGTCCTGATGCGGGTTTGCGCGATCGTGGGAAGATCGTGGTTGCCTGTGGATAACTTGTGGGTAAATGTTGGTGGGTTGTGGGTAATTCATGTTGCTTGTGGATAGAAGACTCGGGGTAAACCTTAAAGGCGAGGCTGAATCCTGTGGATAACTTGTGATTAACTTGTGAAATTTGTCTTCAATTTTTCAAGAGATTTACAGGAATTCAGGGATTTAGACGACCTGCCCAAGAAACCATCACAAGTACTGTGAGCAGGCCTAGAATGTAACCAGGCGGTAAGTGAGGCCCGAGAACGATGTGAAGCAATAGCAAGAAAAAAATGACAAATACGAGCCGGTGAAGAGTCTTCCAATGTCGAATTTTTATGTGGCGATTTAGTTTTGAAAATGAGGTTGCAGCCAGTGCCATAAGAAGAAGAAAAGCCGCGGCACCTGCTTGAGCATAAGGCTGAAACCAGGCACCGAATATTGGGGCATCGCCCACATGCAAGCTGTAGGTAAGCAGCACATGCACACAACCCACCAGAGCTGACACCAAGCCAAGAGACCGGCGCCAGGGCACAAGGTTGGGCGTCTTTTGCCCCCATCTTTTTGCGAGCTGCCGAAGAGGCGTGCAAAGAAATGAAGCGCTGAAAAGCGTAAACGCGAGGATACCTGTTTCGCGGATAAGCAGTTGCTCGGCTTCCCATTCAAATGAGAGCGAAATGTATCGTAGGTAGATTACTGCCAACCCCACCGCTGCCACCAGAGTGCAAAGTGGCGTGGTGGCGATTTTTCGCGCTCTCATAGGGACTCCAGGAAAAAGTAGAGGTCAGCTTTTTCTTGGTCATTAAGATTGGCCATCTGGCCGTGCTTATCGGCATCGTTTTGGAAAACTTCTGAAACCTTCTGGGCGCGCCCATCAAAAAGATACGGGGCCGTCGTTTTAAGTCCAATCAGCGATGGTGTGTCCAGCTCAAGTGCCGGGTCAGGAAATGATGGGAAAATTCGGGTGGCTGGATGCTGACTTAAATCCGTAAATGCCGGGAAGCTATGGCAGCTGGTGCATTGAGCCTTGATAAATGCCTCGAGCCCACGGCTTTCGCGAGCAAGGCGGCTCGCAGTGGTTTGCGTGACGGAATTGGCTGGCCTGCCTAAGCTTTCAACATAGTGCTCGATGTTACTTTCCCGCATGGGGTCGGTGATGAAATAGCCACCAAAGAATTCCTCGGGAACATGAAGAAGTTCTCGCACTCGATTGTAGACGCCACCGCGTAGGTAAGGAGACGTGCCGGCAATGCCTCGAACACTCAGCGTTGCGGGCATCAGTTCTAGGTCTCCGATGTTGTGAACACTGTGGTCGCTGTCGCCGTGGAAGTGGCAGCTTTGGCATGAGCGGCCCGAGCGCGTGGCTTCATAGAATGCCTTTTCACCTTCGCGTCTCTGGCGAGCCATGGGGTAATGGGTTTCGAGCTCATCGTCCCCGAGGCCCATCTGGTACAATTCTGTGGTTTGATTTCCCAGATGAAAGAGAGCAATGGTCCCTTCGCTGGGAGAGCTGAGAACGAAGGTGTCGTCATTGAGCTGTATGGCAGAGTGGGGAGCAGTTAAGCCTGCTCTTTGGATGGATAACTCGTGAACCGGGCCACTTAAGTCGGGTTTGACTTGCCACCATTGGGTTGTGCCGGAGAATGCAACCAATAGATCTCCGTTTTTCATCAAGCTTAGAGAACTAGGTCCCGCGCCTGCCGTCCATTTAAGAAAGTCGCCTTCGGCTTTCGGAGTTTCGGCACGGCGGTGGGTAATCATTCTTGCTTGTAACTGAAGACTCAAAGAATCCAGCTTGAGAATTTGGTCTTGAATAAAGTGGTTGCCTTTGAGCGGTTGTCCGTCTGGTTTGTAGCCAGTGGTGGTGGCAAAGATATGGTTTCCCGTTGCATCAGCAATCATTGAGAGCAGTGGCCGACTCAAGGGATGAACCGTGGTTGTCCATGGTTTTTCGGTGCGTTTTAGGCTCATCAAGGCAGGACTTTCTCGACTGCTGACGGTCCAGTGGTTGGAGTTGGGCCCTGGAGCAATCCACTCAGGTGTCAGGGGTAGAGCAATATGTTCGACTTGTTTGAGGTTGTTGGGTGAAAGCAAAGCCATGCTCGGGTTCGGCCCCTGAAGTGCCACGGCGATTGCTTCAGAATCCCGTGATTTGGCGATGGACTTTTGAGGTGCATCCAAAGAAATTTTGTCGAGCGCTTTGAATGTTGCGGCGTCGAAAACCCAGAGATTGGGTTCATAGATATGAGTGACGAGCAGCCGGTTGTTGACCACCACGCATCCGCTGGGGCCATTACCTGTTTTCAGGGTTTGAAGAATACCATCTGGCTGGACGACAAAGATTTCATCCGTATCTTCGCTTAGGACATAAGCCCTTGAACCCTGTCCTTTGCAGGTGATGTTGGGATGAGGAAGAGCCTTGGAGAATTTAAGTTCTCGTTGGATGGTGTCGTGCTCGGTTGTGAGATGCACGGTTGCGGTTTCACCCTTTACGTTGGCGTAGTTCCCAGAGCTTCTGACCTTAAAAAGGCCATGCCCCATGTGATGAGTCTCTTGGGTACTTGAGCCGATGGTCAATGTGAGCTCTTCGGAGCCAGGAACGTAAACATAAAAGTCCTGGGGCATACCTTCCACGACCACCCTTGGAAAGATGGCTGGATAATCCTGGAGGGCAGCTTTGTGAAGGACTCGCGTGCTGATCCCATCAAGGTTCTCTTCTCGAAGCAGCTTTTGAAAATCGATATCAGACCATGTGGTAAAGCATAGACCAGCCAAAAGAGCCCAAATGAGAGATTCGCGCCTCCGACTGCGGTGCATTCGAGGATTGACTATATTAAGTATAATAAAGGAGACGCCCCAAGCCCATAAAACGCCCCAGAGCAGTTGGTCGTGGAAAAATCCGGTCCAAAAGAGCACCGTCCCCCACGCAAGCCACAAAGCGTTGGGGATTTGAGGTTGGGATTCTTGGTTCATTCTG
>CAZZDT010000634.1:0-3308 GCA_964652435.1 uncultured Bdellovibrionales bacterium | reverse complement strand
GTGCATGGGCTTTATACGAGTCCACGCGTCAGAAAGCTCATTTACTTTGGGGAGAAGGAAATACCGCAGGTGCGATGTTGGCATCTCAAGCGGCTTTGGCGCTTTGCATTGACAACAGTTGGACCGATAGAGCCAGACGGTTACGAATGGAGTTTCCGCAGTTGAGTGGTGGGCAAACAGTTGTTCCCACTCAGGTTATCGATTCCAATACGGTTGGAACTTGGAGATTTCAGCAGCAGCTTGATGCCATTATGCAGGTAGGTACGGCTACTGCTCGAGTACTTGACCCTGAAGAGCAAGCAGAGGTCGCGCTTGATGAGACGATTCGCCTGATGAACGCTGAAAGAGGTCTTCTCTTTTTGACAAATAAGAATGGTGACCTAGCATTTCATGTTGGCCGCGACCAGTCTCAAAAAGAGATTGTCCAGCCCTCTGATTATAGCACCAGCGTTGTGAAGCAAGTAGCCCGATCCAATTCCACAATTGTTGTGACAGGAACCGGTAGAGGTCCCGTGGCTGCGTCCGATAGCATCATCACCTACGACCTGAGAAGTGTGATGGCTGCGCCGTTGATGCTTCACGACAGGCTATTGGGAGTCGTCTACTTTGACAACCGAACCGCAAAAGGTGTGTTTACCGAAAAAGATGGAGAGGTTCTTAGTATTATCGCGAGCTTCATTGCTATCTCCCAGGAGACTGCGCGCTCTGTTCAGGGCGAGTTACAAAGGCATGAACTTGAGCGTAAAGCCTATGAGCTGGAACAATCTCGGGTGATGGCAGAAGAGGCCTCTCATATGAAGAGTACTTTTTTAGCCAATATGAGCCATGAGATTCGAACACCCATGAACGGTGTATTGGGGATGGCATCTTTGTTGGGGGATACAGAGCTTAGAGAAGAGCAACGTGAATATCTCGGCTCCATTGACTCTTGCGCAAAGACTCTTTTGCGCATTGTTAACGATATTCTCGACTTTTCGAAAATCGAAGCAGGCAAATTAGAGATTGAGAAAATACCCATGGATTTGCGGGCAGCGGTTGACGATGTAGCCGAACTGATGTCGAGTCGGTCTGATGAAAAATCCATTGAAATGGTTGTTCGTTACGAGCAAGACATTCCAGCGGGGGTGATGGGTGATCCAGGTCGTATTCGACAAATTCTGACAAACCTCGCGGGTAATGCAATCAAGTTTACGGAAGCGGGCCATGTTGGAATTTTCGTTTCGGCCAAGCCTGAAGAGGATGGTCAATCTCGGATTCGCTTAGATATTGAAGACACGGGTATCGGTATTCCCGCAGACCGATTGGACGCAATTTTTGAAGAGTTCAGTCAGGCAAGTGAAAGTACGACTCGTAAGTTTGGTGGAACAGGGCTTGGATTGTCGATTTCTAAGCACTTGGCTGAACTTATGGGTGGCGATGTCTCCGTAACCAGTGAAGTGGGTAAAGGGTCTGTCTTTTCGGTGGAGATACCTTTTGAACTTGCGAAATCTCCAGAGTCGGAAGTTGTTGTACCCGAAGAGTTGCTGCAACATCGAGTGTTGATCGCGGCCAGACACCCTCAGATTGTGGAACCGATGGTGAAGACTTTAGAGCATTATAAGATTGATGCTCAGACAATTGATCCACAATTAGAGACCATTCTGAATTCAATTAACGAAGCTCGAGAGCGGGGTGAGCGGTATCTTGCGGTGATTTTTGAAGCTCCCGTGGACGATGTGATGCAGTTTGAGAAGTTAAGACTGGACCCTCGCTCTATGGGAACCGAGTTGGTCGGTCTGGTGGGAGCAGGGAGACTGACTGAACGTAAACGCTTAGGACAGCTGGGTTGTCGTTCGGTATTGGCTAAACCCACACGGGTGAGTCGTTTATTAAGTGCGCTAGAGTTGTGCTTGACGCCGGTCGAGTTCAAGCCGACTGCTCCGGTGGAGACCGCATCAGATAATAAAGAAAAAGTCGTAGCTCCGGCACCCGCGGAGACTCCGGATGAGTCTGCGGGGCTTCAGGTATTGGTTGTTGATGACAACGTGGTGAATCAGAAGCTTGCGGCAAAGATGCTTCAGAAGCTTGGGCATCAAGTTGACATCGCGGTCAATGGTGAATTGGGTTTTGAGAAAATCAAAGAGAAGAAGTACGACATCGTCTTTATGGATTGTCAGATGCCGGTCATGGATGGCTATACCGCAACCGGCAGTGTTCGGGCTTGGGAGCCTTCTGGTACGCGTCTACCGATCATCGCGATGACCGCGAATGCTATGACTGGGGACCGAGAGAAGTGCTTAGAAGCTGGCATGGATGATTATATGACCAAGCCATTCAAACGCGCGGATTTTGAACGCAATATTGCAACGTGGGTTTCTGTACCGGAGCCGGCAGTGGAAAAGAAAACCGTTGAAGAACCCATTTCTCAGGGACTCCGGGTTTTGGTGGTTGACGACAACGTGGTGAATCAAAAGCTTGCATCGAAGTTTCTGCAGAAGCTCGGTCACCGCGTTGATATTGTTTCGAACGGTCTGCTGGCTGTGAAACAGGTAGAAGCAGAAACCTATGATATTGTCTTTATGGATTGCCAAATGCCAGAGATGGATGGCTACACCGCCACCCGAACCATCCGGGGCAGTGAAACTCCTGATAAGCGATTACCGATTGTTGCAATGACCGCAAATGCCATGACTGGTGATCGTGAGAATTGCTTGGCGGCCGGTATGGACCATTACATTACAAAGCCTTTCAAACAGACGGACTTTTCAGAGGCGATCTCATCATTAGTCCAATAATTGGGGTCTCCTTATTCGCTCAATGACTTCTCAATACCTACTGCACAGGGTATGCAGGCAATTGTAACGAAAGGAATTGAAATGGCGGCGAGTTGCAAAGGACATGTGGTTTGGATCACCGGCGGTGGTTCAGGCATTGGTAAGGCTCTCGTTGAAGAGTTCATTAGCCGTGGTGCCCATGTTGCTATTTCGGGAAGACGGGTAGAGAAGCTTCAGGAAGTTGCAAAAGAGTTGTCGACTGAGTCAGCTCAGGTACTGCCTGTGGTGTGTGATGTCACCGATTCAGAGCGTGTAACTGCGGCGGTAGCAGAAGTGGTCGCTCATTTTGGCAAGCTCGATATTGTCATCGCCAATGCCGGTTTTGGTGTTGCGGGTAAGTTCGATCGGATCACACCAGAGCAATGGAAAGGGCAATTTGACACAAACGTTTTAGGTGTCGTGCACACTCTTCAGGCGGCCATGCCCGAGGTATCAAAAGTAAATGGGCGACTGGCTGTTGTATCGAGTGTGATGGGTAAGATTGCTATGTCCAAA
>CAZZDT010000633.1:0-3311 GCA_964652435.1 uncultured Bdellovibrionales bacterium | reverse complement strand
ATAGACAGAGATGAAAATTTTGAACTGGCGCGATTTGAAGTCTTAAAAATTTGTGACGAAGATAATTCACAGCCCTAAGGCCACTCGTTAATTGCCCAGAATCATTTCGATACCTTTGATGAGAGACTCCTCATGAAAAGGCTTCACTATCCATGCTGATGCGCCGCGGTCTCTGCCTTGCTCTTGCATATGAGCCGTGGATTCGGTGGTTAAAACAAACACCGGTACTTTCGCATAAGTTGTCATGCCCCGCAGCTCTGAGAGTAGAGTCAGACCGTTCATGCCCGGCATGTTCACATCGGTAATCACCAGCTCGATGTCATTTCGAGACTTTGCCAACTCTAAGGCTTCGGTACCCGTGGAAGCTTGAACAGCTTCGTATCCATTTTTCTCAAGAACCGTGGTGAGTTGTAGACGAATAATCGCTGAATCATCGACAACCATAATCGCTTGGCCCATTGTCACCCCCCGGCTAGAACCTACCCCAAAATACTATAGGAAAGCCGAGAGATTCACATTAATTAGCGCCTAAATTAATCAGAAAATTGAGGAATTAAGGGAGGATTATCGAACGCCTCGAGCACGCAACCAGAAATATCGGCGCATGAGCCAAACCACGCCCAAAAGCCACCCCATACCCCCGGAGGCAGCAGAACACCCCGAATCCGCCAAGGGTTTTTCTGACTCAACGCCTGGCTGGCCCGGCTCGGTCGAAGTATCCGGTAAATCTCCCTTGGAAATATCATCCGTACCCGAGTTCCCATCACCAGAACTCCCGGGCTGATCACCACCGTTCGAGCCACAACCAGATAAGTCGACACCATCACCCGGACCGTCTGGATCATCAGGAACTTTCTCGGGGCAATCCCCCACGGTGATATCATCAAAAAGCAAAATACCTTCCCAAGTCTCCGCATCGCTGGAGGTATAAAAAGTATGGTCTTGAGGTCGGCGGCCGCACGCCCAGAGGGTGTCATTGCTTAATGAATCATCAACACAATATCGAACATCTTCTCCAACCTCAGTCAGCCCTTCCGCGCTGTAGCGCAGCAGACGGTCGTCATAATCCGTCACGTAGCTTTCACCCCCAAAAACGGCTCCTGAGAAAAATCGATTGGATTCGGTTAAAGTATCAACTAACTCCAAAGTTCCATCCAAGTAGTCAACGCGATAAAGGTTATCGGTTCCCGGCAATGCAGTACCAAGAGGAACCGGGTCAGCATCTAAGTCGCGTGTAAAGGCAGCAACAAACCCAACCCCTGCGTCAGCTCCCGGGGTAATCAAGCGAACGATATCAGCAGCTTCAATATCTACGATTGAGGTCTGTAAAATTTCGCCAGTTGTATCCACAATTGAGAAGGTAAAACTTCCAACGGTCTCAGTGGTGCTCAGGGCAATGTATGTCCCTTCGATGCTTGAGTAACGCAGGCTCAAATACTGACCGCTGATCTCGGTTCCCTGCACCAGCTCCCAAGTGTCACCACCATCGGGCGTGCTAAAAATTCCGTTGTTGGCATCTTCTGTAGCCGTTGCAATCAAGTGCGGCCGCGCCGTATTCGGGTCGGTAACCATCGAGCGAACATCCACGCCACCAAATGCCTCGGAGTGACCTTCAAAGGTGCAGCCACCATCTTCTGTAACCAGGAGTGTATTGCTGGTTCCCACAAGTACCCGGCCTGAAGCGGTGTAACCAAACCAATGCAGTGTACCGTGCACCCGCATTTCAGTTCGCCAAGTCGGAACATCGTCGATGTAAAGAACCAACCCCAGATTGGTTGCGGCTCCGACCATCTCTCCATCCACTAAAAATGGAGCTAACCCAGCTGGATTCAGGCCGTGTGCTTCAGCCACTCGCGTCCCCAAAAGGGCACTCCACGCAACCAGGCACACAATCGTCCATGTTTTCAGCACTCTAATCATAAGAATTCTCGCTCGAACACGAATTTCCTGGGCCAGGCCAATCTGGCATGCAGCCACCGATTTCACCAGCCCAAATAAGCCTAATCTATGTAATTATGGCCTTTTTTTCCGCCCAAAGCCCCTCTATCATAAAGAAAAATGACGAAATCAACACTCAAACGGCCGTATTGCATCGGTATTCTACTCATTTTGACGCTCACTCACTGTAAGGCACCACAGGCGAGTCAGCCGGAGCAAATATCCGGAACCGTTATCTGGACGGAGCAAACTGGAAAGACTCTGGATCCCAACCAAAAGACAATCCAATTTGGAATGGGCCCCTGGTATACCACCGAAGAAACCAACTACTACATGCGCCCTTTGCTCAACTATTTGGAAGAGCAAACCGGCTATCGCTTTATTTTAAACATCGCTGAGAACTACGAAGAATTGGTGGCCAACTTTCGAAACAAACACATCGATGTGGCGGACCTATCCGCCAGCCTCTACGACCAACTCCTGCGAGAAGCCCCAGGCTCCAGCCAATACATTGGAACCATGACCGCGGAAGTTGGTGGTAAGATGACAAGCCACTACAAAGGTATCATTTTCAGCCACAAAGATAGTTCAGCAACCAGCCTCAATAAACTCAAAGGGAAAACCTTCGCATTTGTCGATCAGGGCTCCTCAAGCGGATTCAAGTATCCACTGGTGAATTTGGTTAAAGCTGGGATCGAGCCTGAACGCGATTTCGCGGAAATATTCTACGTAGGCAATCACGATGCCGTTGCTAAATCAGTGGCTCATCGACAAGTAACCGGTGGTGCAATTTGGGATCTGGCATTAAGCAATGCAGAAAAAGTCCATGGCAAAGTATTTAGGAGACTGGCCACCACCAGCCCTATTCCCCGGGAAGCTTGGATTGCACAAACCTCCATGTCACCCGAGTTCATTCAAGCTATTAGAAAAGCCCTCACAACACTTCAACCGGATACCAAACTTAAGTCTGGAAAACGCGTGTTCCCGGAAAAGGTTTCATTCAACGGCTTTGTAGTCGAGTCTGAATCATTCTACAGCGTGGTTGGTGAGACCTCTTCAATCGTAAAGAGCTACCTTAAAAAATATCCCATCCAATAACCCTACTGACCGAAATCGACATATTTGTCGATAATCAAATAAAACACCGACATATGTGTACTCTCATACCGGGCGGTTCATCGCTCTACCAAAACCCAGATACCTACTTGCCCTGATATAAAGAGTTTTTTCGAAGCCAATCCGAAAGAAGAGATCTGGCATAGCTGTTGCTGTAATTAGAACCAAGAAGCATTGCCGCAAGCGTTCTCGCGCAAGGCATCGACCATTAATCGGGGGGTCAGTTCGCCAGTAACACAATGGTTGCTGTTGCGGTC
>CAZZDT010000632.1:0-3316 GCA_964652435.1 uncultured Bdellovibrionales bacterium | reverse complement strand
GCCGCCCATGCCGCCCATGCCACCCATGCCACCCATGCCGCCCATGCCGCCCATGCCGCCCATGCCATCTTCGCCGGTTCCAGTCTCGATGGATGTTTTAAGTGTGGCACTTGTCGCGTTGACCGTCGGTGTGCTTGTTGCAATTGAGGTCGCCCCCATTTTCATCTTAAAGCTTGCACCTGGGCTCACCGGACCATCCGGTAGCTTCAAAAGCTCAAGGAACTTCGTGGGCAGCAGGTCAACCTTGGGTGCGTCTTGCTTCACCTTGACCTTCTTCTTGGATGTCGTTTTTTTAACTTTCTCGATGCTGTAGCCACCACTAAGCTTACCGGTCTTGGGATCAAATGAAGCGTGTACTGTGACTTTCTCGTCTCCCACTTGAGCGCTGCCCGAGGCACCATTGGGTCCGACTTTTGCGGAGACCAACATGTTGTCTCCTCTTTCATCGATGACCATGTAGACAATTTCTTTAAACTTAAAGTTCCCTTTACGGTCGATCTCTACCAGGTTTCGCAGAGCGGTCTTTGGAAGCCCCGAAAGACTTCCCATCACCCGGCCAGATTTGTTCACAACCTTGAAGGCTTCAATGGCAATCACACCCTCCGCAGTACCATTCGCTTGGACTGAATCGATGTGTATCGCGAACGTTGAGTTGAGGGTGAAGGTGTCCTGCATATTCATGCCCATCCCAGACATGCTCACGTTGTCCACAGAGGTGGCCTCAAAGCGGTAGGTTTCTCCGCTTTTCCAGTTGTAGTTGAGCTCTGTCGCGAAAGCGGTGGTTGCGCTCAAAAGGATAACGGTGAGAATGAATAACTGTTTAAGAGAAGTGAACATTCAAAAAACTTTCGTAATGAGTGATAGAATTTGCAATCCAAATCCTAGAGTCGATATTATCCGCAATTGATAACCGTGACGCAAAAGCCAGGGGTGATATTCATTGGGTGAAACATCAACAGTGAAATGCTTAGAGTGCAACAATCTTTCCCATTGCGAAAGTCACCCCTAAAAATCCTTATGATTTCATAGACAAGGCTTTGGCCCCTGCTTGCTCTGTGTCTTCCATGAATAAACAAGCAACAGAGACCGGCTTCATCTGATTGAGCCCCTAGAGCTCTTCTTTCATCCCAAAGTAGCGGTAGAGCATGATATCATCTACCCGTTGAAGCTTGAATCGTTGAGCCACTCTGGTGGCCACCTTCCCGTAGAATGAACGGGGAATCCGGATACCACGTTGGGTATGGGCGCTTAAGTACCAGTGACCGGGTATGCCACCGGCATCGATATAGTATGCCTGGTATCGGCTGAGGACCTCTCCGGTATCTACATGAACCTTGGCAAACTCAGTAAGCTCTCGATCTTTGAGCACGCGGTGAATCAAAAAGTAGCGTTTCGTTTCTAATTCCTTCATCGAAGATGCTAAGCCTAGAGCCAATGATGGTGACCGGGTCACCAAATCCTCGGCAATCAAGCTGCCAATCACTGTGATCGCTTTCTCAATGGTTACGCCTAAAAGAGATTTCAAATCACTCTCGCGGGCTTCCCAATCCGGAACATCCATGGCTCGCATATTGAGATCCTTCCGGCGGTAACTCACCGGCGTCTCCGCAACCAATTCTCCATCGGGGCCATATATCTTCAGCAACACAGAGCAAACGCCGTAGTCTTGAGAAAACTGAACCCGATTGGCTCCGAAGAGCGGAAACACCGCCACGCCCTGATGGGTTTCATAATTGATCCCCGTGTAGTGCAAGACTTCAACATCAAGCCGATAAGTGGCCTTGCCCTTGGGATTATGCATTCCAGACTGCTTAAGGGACGCCTCCAACCGTTGCCGCAACGACTGGTCCAACGGTAGTTTCAAGGAACGTCCCGGATAGTACTGCGTGCCACGTTTGAAGGAACGGCCACCAATCAAGAAAAAGGAACCGCCAGCCGACTCTCTTAAATCTCGCCCCAACACTTGCTCCTCAGGCCTCTTATCCAATACCTGGCCGAGTTGAATTTGGACTGGAGACTCGCGGAACACCGTGGTCATGTAATATTTTTCACCTGACTTGACCAACTGCATGGTTGGGTGAGCACAAGCGGCAAAAATCATCGTCAACGACACGAGCAGTACAAATCGTAACATTACGCTCCCCCCACCGTTTTCAGAAAGCCATCATCTTGCATCAATGCGCGAACCATTGTTTCAGCAATCATTTCAAAACCATCCAAAGGCAAAACCATCGATTTAAAATCCCAGTCCAACCGCACCTTAAAATCGCTCTCCATGGTATGAAGCTTCTTATTCGTATCGGCGCTGAATACGTGAACCCGATACTCGCCCAAAAATGCATCAAATCCCTCAGAGTGCCTTGAATAACTCAATGACATGATATCGATTCGTAAAACCAAAAGCCCCTTCGGAAAAACACCATCTAAGTTCACCGCACTTCCTAAGTCATTGGCATCCCGATAGGCGCGAAAGCCCGTCGCCTTCAAAGCTCCCGGCAGAGCGTCGCCGATGAAACTGCCCGGCTTGGACAAATGGTACACTTCAACCAAAGGAGCCTCTGCAAAGTCATTCTCCTGATACAATGCGCCAACGGGCGGCACACTTAAATCATTGATTTGCCCCACCAATAGAACAGGAGTGGAAGCGGTTTGGGTGGGCGACGGGTCTCGCTTTTCCCAGTTCGTCAAATCAGAAGTTCGGTACTCCATCTGACCATGGGGTCGCCATACCGCCACATTGGCGCAAGCAGAACAAAGCAGAACCACCAACATCGTCTGAATCAGTAAAGTTATTTTCATTGGGCAGGCAACCTATTCAGGGGCCGATACGAAACACGAGCTTTGGTGCATTTATCTTTACCGGGATCAGGACACAGACCTTTGATGGCATCGTGGGTATTACCCGCATCGTAAGACTCGCCGAAGGCCTGACTCATTTTCGTCACATAGACATTGTAGACTTTGTTATCGTAGGCACTTCTTTGCTGATAAGACGAGCCCGACATCGTTGATTGCGAGAGTCGATCTCGCTCGATGCCCCAAGACTCTCCTGCAGGCGCAGGAAGTGGTTTGTAGTTGGTGGTTTTCAAACACCCCGAAAAGACGGCCACCAAACCCAGCACCGTGATGACTAAACCAACATTTCGCATCATATATCTCCAACAACCGACACTGACTCCATAAAGGGGACAGATCATTTGGTTGCATTGTCTTGTATCTTCATGGAGCTGTACAAATCGCTCGAAAGCCCTCCACTGCACCTTCCCTTGACTACACCAAAATCGATTCGAAAAAAATCAAAAGAAGAAATTTTGAA
>CAZZDT010000631.1:0-3325 GCA_964652435.1 uncultured Bdellovibrionales bacterium | reverse complement strand
TGTGCCCCGAATTTGGGAAAAATTTCATGCCGGGGTCACGGGCAAACTCAAAGATGCAACTGGTACAAAAGCCAAGCTTGTAACTTGGGCGCAAGGTGTAGCCACGCGTGTGAATACGGAGCGTAATGCTGGCCGCACGCCGACTGGTGTGTTGGGGCTTCAATATGCACTGGCGCAAAAAGTGATTTTCTCGAAGCTTAAACCAGCTCTGGGACTTGGACGAGCGCGGGTATGTGTAAGTGGTGCAGCTCCCATTGCTCAAGAGATTTTAGAGTTCTTTGCAAGTCTCGATATCATCGTTCACGAAGTATACGGTCAATCCGAAGGAACGGGCCCAACAAGCTTTAACGTTCCGGGACGAACCCGTTACGGAACAGTCGGCCCAGTTCTCCCTGGCGCTGAAGTGAAAATAGCCGAAGACGGAGAGATTTGTTTGAAGGGGCCGAACGTTTTTGCCGGCTACTACAAAGATGAGGACAACACGAATTCAACATTGATTGATGGCTGGTTGCACTCAGGCGACTTAGGTGCGTTTGACGCAGATGGATTTTTGAACATCACCGGTCGTAAGAAAGACATCATCATTACAGCGGGTGGTAAAAATATCACACCCAAGAATATCGAGTCTTCTCTAAAGAATATCGATGTTGTGGGTGAAGCAGTTTTAATTGGTGACCGACGTAAATTCATCAGTGCTCTTTTAAGTATCGACCCAGATGCTTTGGAAAAATGGTGCGCTGAAAACGGAGTTCCGGTGCAAGGAGCCCTAGAGAGCGCGCAACTCAGAAGTCACCTACAGGCAGGGGTTGATCAAACCAACACCAAGTTTGCGCGGGTCGAGCATGTGCGTAAATTTACTGTTCTGAAGCGGCCGTTAAGCATCGAAGAAGGGGAGCTGACTCCTACTCTAAAGGTGAAACGCAACGCGGTGAACAAGAGCTTCGCGGATGAAATCGAGGCCATGTACGTCGATTGATTGGATTCCAGAGATTGAATGAATACCGGCCCTGAATTGTCTGATTCGGGGCCGGTTTTTTTTGGCCTGAGCGGTTGGTGTGGCCCTGGAAAGCTTCGGATTGTCGCCACGAAGGATCAAGCATCCAGGAAAACCCCTGAGATCATCGCCAGTTGGCTAATAAATCAATGATTTTAGGCTATTTCAGGGTGCGAGCAGCTCCCGAGGGCGATAGAGTATTTCCCTATGCATTCGCATTGGAGTTGGTTCGATGTTTTTACGATTTTCGTTCGTTTTGGCGATTGTTGTTTCATTGGTTGCGTGTGGTTCGAACCGGGTGACACCGGGTACGGATTCTAATGCCGATGAACCGACGGGCTCGACTGTAGTTAATCTTGACGGTGTGGTGGTTGAAACGTTTTTAGCGGCCGGGCAAATTCGCGCCGGTGAGACTGCTCAGGTCACTTGCATCGTAAGCCGTGACCGCGAACAACTCACGGACATTCCGGTTAAGGTTGTGGTCACGCCACTCACGCCAAGCGTAACCATCAGTGGTGTATCGGCTACGTTCACACCAACTGTGATGGGCGATTATCATGTTCAATGTATGACTGCAGGGCACGAAGTGTCAGACCCCATTGGGGCAACACTAACGGTTTTGCCGGCGGATGTGGTTCGCATTGAAACCAGTGTCTCCGACAACACCTTGGTTGCTGGAGTCGCCGGAGCGGTAGGCTGTGTGGCTCATGATGAGTTTGATAACGAGATTATAGATATTGCGGCGTTAGAAAACGGAAACCTCTTAAATTTAGATCATGCTGTGGAGTTGATTATTGAGCCACCGCTGGGCTTGGATTTTGTGGTGCGCGGAACGTTGGTTGGAGATTACGATGTAGCGTGCCGGTTTGGCGACGTCGTTGATCCCACGCCTGAAGTGATCACCGTTCGAGCAGGTTTACCGGCTTTCTCTCATACGACTCTCTCTCTAAACGATGCCTTTCCTACAGATCCAGTGCAGGTCTCCTGTGAAGTTACCGACACATATGGAAACAGTTTAGATGGTTATGACACGGTGGTGTCCATGCTTGCAGCTGATGGCTCAACTGCATCTCAAAACGGCGCCTTGGTCATGGGACATCAAGTCAGCGCCGTTATCGTAGGCAAATACTATGTCTTTTGCTCGGTTCCTGGTTACGGCGCAGGAGACGAGAGCCCAGCAATCTTAACATTGAAGGGTGGTTTGCCGTTTAGCTGGAATGTCGACCTCTTAGATTACGATTGCTTTATTCAAGGTCTTGAGCTCCCTATCGAGGTGACAGTTTATGACCGCTGGGGAAACCTGATTGCGGATCCCGTGCTTGACGTGATTGTGAATCCTACGGTGGGGGTAGTGGGAACCCTTGATGGAGGGCTTATTTTCAACGCTGAGGGCGACTACGATATTACCGTAGGTTTGCAGGGAGAGCTTGATCCCTTTGCTTTGATTTCTCCTTACTACGCAAATATCCGCGTGGACTCTACGCCACCAGAGGTTTCGATAGCCTCACCCGCACGGGGAGCCATGCTGGTCCAGGGCGGAGAAGAAGACACCTTGGTGACCATCAGCGGCACTGTGACGGATACACTAAGTGATCTGGAAGAAGTGCGTGTGGATGGCCGCAAACTCGATATTTCTGGGACATCTCTTTCCGAAGCATTTGAGACAGAGCATTCGAGTCGTTGGGGCTTGAGTATTTTTGAAACCTCGGCGACCGATGCCTGTGGCAATAAAAAGGTTGCTCAGCAATCGTTTCTTCGAAGTCCGAATTATGCAGCTGCCTCGACAGAAGCTGATGTTGCGGCGGTAGCAACCGACGGGATGCTCGTTCGGCTGAATCAAATGGCGATTGATGACCAGTACCGTCAAGACGTGGATGACCTAGCGACTTTGGTCCAATCCTTGTTTGGCACCCTTGATCTGAACAGCGTTTTGCCAGGCACTCTGGTTTTTTCAGGCGAAAACGATGGCAATGACCAGTTGGCCACGGCGACCTACAATTGCAGCGATGGGACAGTTACACGAGAAGTGACAGGCTTCTGGGTGAAGAAAACAGGGGCGTTGGCCCATGATGCACCGGTCTTGGAGCACTTGACTGCGGTTGAAGATGCATTGGGTTTTGGCTTTTCCATGGAGGGCTTGGTGCTGCCACTGGAAATTCATGCATCATTGGATATGGGCTGCGGTGGTGAAATTGTTGAGACCATCACTGGAGAGGTTCGAATCGGGTTCGTAGGAGCCGATGGTGAAGGAGCGATTGGATTTGATGGAGTCGCGCCCACGGTGTCAGTTTGCGACACATGTCTGACCATTGATTTTGACGATGTTGTTTT
>CAZZDT010000630.1:0-3333 GCA_964652435.1 uncultured Bdellovibrionales bacterium | reverse complement strand
GTTATACCGCCAGATTCTCTTTCCACGCATGATTGAAGAAAAGATGCTCAATCTGTTGCGACAGGGCCAGCTCTCGAAATGGTTCTCGGGCATTGGACAAGAAGCCATTGCGGTCGGTGTTACCCAAACCCTAAGAGAAGACGATTATATCTTGCCCATGCACCGAAATTTGGGTGTCTTCACGGGGCGTAATCTCGATTTGGTACAGCTGATTTGTCAGCTCATGGGGCGCGGCGAAGGCTTTAGCAAAGGGCGAGAGCGCAGTTTTCATTTTGGTACACTCGACCATCACGTGGTTGGCATGATCAGCCACTTGGGGGCTATGCTTCCCGTTGCTGATGGATTGGCGCTGGCTCAGAAACTGCGTGGCACAGAGCGTATTGCCGTTGCGTTTACGGGCGATGGTGCAACCAGTGAAGGTGATTTTCACGAAGCGTTGAACCTGGCTGCGGTATGGAAGTTGCCGGTGGTTTTCGTCATTGAGAACAATTTATACGGACTCTCGACTCCGAGCGACGAGCAGTATGCTTGTAAAGATTTGGCAGACCGAGCACTTGGCTATGGCATGCCTGGCGAGGTGGTGGATGGCAACGATATCATGGCTGTCATGTCGGCCATGGAGCGGGCCGCATCCCGTGCTCGTGCGGGTGAAGGGCCAACGCTTCTCGAGTGCAAAACCTTTCGAATGCGAGGCCATGAAGAAGCCTCTGGCACCGCTTATGTTCCCGATGAACTCATGGAAGAGTGGGCCAAGCGAGATCCCATTGCTCGTTTAGAACACCGGATCATTGAAGCTGGAGCGATGGACCAAGACGGCATGTCGATGGTTCGCGCTGAGTTCAAAGACCAGATTCAAGAGGCTGTGGATGCGGCGATGGCCTTTGAGTATCCCATGCGCAGTGTGGACGAAGAGTTAAACGATGTGTTTGCACCCATCGATTTTGATCACGTTGCTTCTGGTGAAGAAACCGAAGAAATGCGCTATGTGGATGCGATCAGCGACGGGCTAAAGGTATCCATGGACCAGGATGAGAATGTTCTGATTATGGGACAAGATGTGGCTGAATATGGTGGCGTCTTCAAAATCACCGATGGCTTTGTGAAGCGCTTTGGTCGTGAACGGGTTCGCAATACGCCGATTATTGAGTCGGGCGTTTTGGGCGCAGCCATGGGGCTTGGATTTGAAGGTTTTAAGCCGGTGGTTGAAATGCAATTCAGCGACTTCATCACCTGTGGCTTCAACCAAATCGTCAACAACCTAGCCAAAACGCATTACCGCTGGGGAGCCAATGTTCCGGTTGTGGTTCGTGCACCGATTGGTGGCGGCATGGGAGCAGGACCGTACCATTCACAGTGCCCCGAAAGCTGGTTTACATCCATTGCAGGTTTGAAGGTGGTGGCGCCGGCAACGCCAGAAGATGCCAAAGGGCTCTTATTGGCGGCCATTGATGATCCCAATCCGGTTCTCTTTTTCGAGCACAAGCTCCTTTACCGAAGCTTGAAATCCGAAGTGCCAACCGGTGTTTACCATGAGCCTTTGGGTAAAGCGCGGGTGATTCGCGAAGGCAGCGATGCCACCATTGTGACGTGGAGTGCTATGGTCCACGAAGCGCTGTGCATTGCTGAAGAAATGGCCGAGAACGATATCTCAATTGAGGTGGTCGACTTGCGAACGTTGATTCCATGGGATGTAGAGACTGTTTTGGAATCCGTTGCTAAAACCAGCCGTGTTTTGGTGTTGCACGAGGCATCCACCACCGGTGGATTTGGCGGAGAGGTGGCGGCCCGCATCGCGCAGGATGGCTTTGATTATCTAGATGCTCCGGTGACGCGCGTGGGCGCATTGGATACTCCAGTTCCTTTCGCGAAGGGGCTAGAAAAGCAGTACATGCCGGGGGCGCGTTTGCAGCAGGCTTTAGAGGAATTGCTGGAATACTAAAGGTCGATATCGTCGAGCAAAGCACTTGCTTCATAAGCATAGAAGCGAATGCCGGCGGCATCTTCACCCATATCGATGTGCATGTCTTCGTTTTTCAAGACTTCACCCAGAATCATGCTCAAGAGATACTCTAATGCTTCTCGGTCTTCCGAGATTAAGCGTTTGAATTTGATTCCCATGGCATAACGGCCATCGCCTTTGGGCGTGGAGTGAACAATCATTCCCTCAATACGCAAGGGCAGTTCTTTCTTACCCAGCGGCAAAACCGCCGAGAGCTTCACCGGTGTATTGGATTTAAATGAATCCTTGCAGGCCACCAATACGCCTCCGGCGCTGATGTTGATGGCTTCTGCCCGGTGTGACCATTGGGCTACTTGCAGTGTAACCGGTAGGTTCAGTTCTAGCCGTGGGTATTTTCGTCGATTGTCTTTTTGGGTTTCCAAAGCTGCGGCTGCTTCCGCGCTGAGTGTTTCGTAGGCCTTCACTTTTTCGTCGTAGTCTGGAAGCCGTACTTCTTTCACCAGACGACAGGAGATGTGTTCCTGGACAGCGGAGTAGGTGTTTCCACTCAGAATGGTCTGTCCACCGGGGGCCATCGTAGAGAGCAACTGGGCTTGAGCGACGCTGCTACCAATATGAGATGAGCCTGAAAACAAGGGCAATGCGTAGTTTTGAGCCAGTGCATCGCCGGTGCCAATTCCAATCCGTAATTTCACCGCTCGTTTTCCATCGGCTACGCGCGATTCGGTGAAGCCGCGGGTATTCGTGTGAAGATGGGCCGCGCATTGCACGGCTTGGTGAGCGTGGTCATCGGTTGAAGAGAAGACTGCCAGCATGCTGCGATTGTAGACCGACTCCAATACACCGTGATGGTCTTTGATGGTTTCAATCATTCGTGGAAGGAGAGTATTGATGATGTCTCCAAATTCCTCATTGGGCATCATAACTTGATCGCTATCGGTACACAGAACTTCTATGTGGATAACGGTCAAATTGGCCTTCGGCTTAGCCGCGCTCATATTCGTTCCTTTCGATTTGCGCTTAGCTGCTTGATGAGGATGCCGCTAATACGGGTTCTCCCGCTTCGTTTTGAGTGAGACCGCACGCCCTGGCGACTCCGGTTCGATAAAATTTCCACAAGGCACAAGCCTGCTCCATGGCGGCGACAACATCTTGGTATTTGGATTCGTGGACATGATCCAACACCACACTCCAGGCTGCGGAGCGGTGTTCGCCCTCGACCTTCCGGTGAGCCTTGGTGAGTGCCAGATGTTCTTCACTGAGGCCATAGTGTTTCACGAGAGGGTGTTCACTAAGCGGCGTTTCCGGACGTTTGGGAGCGCTTTCGTCCACCTCACCACGCTCGTAAGGCGTACCTTCAATAAAAAGGGTGG
>CAZZDT010000629.1:0-3335 GCA_964652435.1 uncultured Bdellovibrionales bacterium | reverse complement strand
CTTGGTGAAACGGCCGCCACACTCAGCGCCGTTTCGGGCTCAGTGGTGTCACCGTCATTGTCAGTATTGTTGTTCGTGTCTTCGTTGCCCGAGGTTTCGGCGCGCAGTCGCATAATGAAATCACCCGATAGGCCAACGGCTTCAGAAAAGTTCCATTGGCTGGCATTGGGTTCTTCGCATGAACCAAAGGCGTAGGTATTTAAGATGTTCACACCACTTGTGATTTGCTCGTCTTCAAAGGGCGCCGCGGGCTGGCATCCGCATCCAATCAAAGTGGAGCAGGCAAGGTTGCCCCAGGCGTCGGAGAGGTCGGTGGCGGGTTCCGAGTAGCGCACCATCACCAGAATGTTGCCGCTGTAAACCAGAGGGGGGTGACTGTCGGCAGCGTCGTAGTCAAAGTCGAGACGGCTGGCTACATTGCCCGCCAGGTTCACATCAAATTCGCCGGTTTCTGAATTGAGCAAATCGATGGTGTTGATGGAAAAGTCCGGAACCGCTTTGTTGGGGGTTGGTCCGTCTCCAGCATCCAACCAAATCTCAATATCCGCGCTGGTGGCACCGCCCGTAGCGGGCCCCGCAAGTATTACGTCCAATCCGAGGATCTTGATTGGGTAGTCTTCTGGACTCGGTCGAAAAAGCTGCCCAAAGGCTTCACCCTGAGCAAACCCCGGCTGAGCTGAAAGATGCGCTCCGGTAATTTGTGAGACCGCGGTGGTTAGGTCTTCGGAGTATTGGTCGTGTTGGTAAGTGGCAAAAGAGGCTGCTTGGATTGTTTGGGGTAGACACAAAGCAAGCGTGCAAAGCCAATGGCGGAAAGACCACATAGATTATCCTTTGGGTTGGGTGGGGCGAGGATTATTTGAGCTTTTCACAGTCAATGGGCAAAGAGCGGATGATCTCACAGCATTCAGGCTTTTGAAGGGCGCGCTTATTGGGGGCGGTGAATTCCACTTCTTCGATGCTGCATCGGGTTTGGGGAAAATCCGAATCACGCTCCACGCCCATAACAGCTCTCAAATAAAAGGCGTTGCCATCGGATTTCCAGGCTCCGGGTACGCTGGCTTGGTGCACCTTATATTCGGGGTGTGCGCGCTCGTAATATTTTTGTGTCAAACGCCGCAGGTTTCGCCGCCCCTTAATTTGGGGAAATTCTCGCTCAGAAAGCTCCACCACCAGGGCCTGCTCGCAGAGTGTGGCGATACTGGAAAGACTGTGACGACCCAAGCCTTTGATCACCACCTCAAAGCTATCGTCGAATCCACCAGGTAAAAGTTCCACGCTTCTTTTGGCGGCCCATCGGCAGCTTGGAATATCGACGTCTCGAAATACCCCATAGTATTCGTCAAACCTTGCTTTGCGAAATGCCCGCTTAAGGAGGCCAAGAGGCTCGCGCACCAAGCTGGTGGCCTGTGCATATTGCTCGGCCCTTTCCAAGGTAGGCAGCCATAGCTTTCGTAAGTCTTCTAGATCACTGTTGTTTTTGAGTCTTCGACTTAGGCCTTGAAGGGAGCGGCTGTTGTCTCGACCCTTTTCCACTAAAACTTTCAGGGCTTGGGTGACTTCTCGGTCAAATCGTTTTTCACGGCTATCTTCGGGCACTGGGGGCAGCCAAAATGGCCCAATATTTCTGCCAATGGCTGCTTTAGGCTGAGGTGCTGCCAGTAAGGGCTCGATATCATTAAGCTCTTGGGACGGCGCCTCGTCGCTGACCACACCTTGCTGCTTGTTCTGCCGAGTTAGGTTCCAGGCCACTTCGGGACCGGCTGCCTGGGTGCGCTGCCAAACTAAGGATACCGGTGGGAAGCGGTTGGGTTGCTGAGGGCTTTGAACCTGGCTCGGGGCGTTGGCTGGGGCTGGCAGGTCGATCATGCTTCGGATATTGCCCGGTTTGCTCACGCAAGCCGACAAGACAAGGCAACAAATCAGTAGCCTGATGTATGTAAAATAATGATGTTCCCGCACAACCCGCTGAGTGTTCCATGCTTATCCGAAATCCTCAAGACCTAAGCTCCAAGTTAAGTTGAATAATCTCTATTCTCTGCGATCACGGGCAAAAGCCTTTAAATGTTGAAGACTAAAGAGATTTTGTACCAATTTGCCGTATAAAAGTTCCGCGATGGACACAATGTGGACAATTCGAAGCCAACAGACTTGACGCCCTGCGTGCTTCACCTGTAGGAAGCCAGCGCTCTCGGATTTTGAACGAATTTTAGCAATTCGAACGAGTAGGTTACCGATGGATATCGATGTTACTTTTCTTATTCAGTTCGGCATTTATGTGCTCATACTTGGAGTACTGACGCCGCTTCTACTCAAACCTTTTCAACGCGTTATTGACGAACGCGAGAATAAGACCGATGGGGCCCGCGCTGAAGTGGAACGCCTCAAAGATCTTGCCGGCCAAGATAAGGATGCCTACGAGGCACGTTTGGCAGATTCTCGTGCAGCCGCCAGCCGCGAGCGCGAGACTTTGCGAACCGAAGGTCGTAACGAAGAAAAGCGTATTGTTGGCGCAGCCCGCGCTGAAGTTCTCGAAACATTAAATGCATCGCGCGCTGAAATCGCTAAGGCGGAAGAGAGTGTGCGTGAAGAACTAGAAGGCCAGAGACAAGAGCTTGCCGACCAGCTGGTCGAAAAAGTTCTCGGTCGACGCGTAGCTTGAGGAAGATTGTCGAATGATTAGAAGACAGTTACTAGCTCAGATTGCTTTCGTTGCAGTGATGATGTTGGTGTCCGGCGCAGCCTTGGCTGCACCGTCCGGCCCAGTATACTTCTCCGACATCAACTGGTGGGACTGGGACGCTAAGAAACTCCCTGTTGGTTGGTTCATTGTTGACTTCGTTATTTTCGTTGGTCTCTTGATTCACTTTGTGAAGAAGCCATTGGCGGCGGCATTCGAAAATCGCCACAAGGCCATTAAAAAGACCATCGAAGACAACGAAAAAGCTCATGCGGACGCGCGTCAAGCGCACGATGAGTTCCAAAGCAAGTTGGCTAACGTTGATGCTGAAGGCAACGCATTGATTGAGCGTTCTAAAGCTGACGGTGCTCTTGAGCGTGACAAAATGATCGAAGATGCAACCGCCTACAGCGAGCGTATCAAAGTAGACTCGAAGGCAATCGTTGACCAAGAGTACACGCAGGCTCGTGTTCGCCTGCAGGCATTCACAGCACTCGCCGCCTTGGGCGACGCTGAGGAACGCTTGAAGGCAAACATCACCGACGGTGATCAGACCCGTTTGCTTGAAGAAGCCATCGCAGAACTTGAAACAGCTTCATCTGCAGGAGGTGCAGCATGAGTGCAGCCGGTAAGCGTTATGCCCGTGCAGCCGTAG
>CAZZDT010000628.1:0-3336 GCA_964652435.1 uncultured Bdellovibrionales bacterium | reverse complement strand
CACGAGATGCTTATGCATTTGAGCAAGACGTCGTTGAACCTCGGGTTTGTTTCCATACTCGAGCTTCTGCGCTTTTCGCCAAACCAGTTCGTCAGCCACATGCTTTTGCAAAAGCTTAGGAGCGTTTTGAGGGCCGCTGAGTTCTTTGGCCAGTTCCGGTGGCATATCATCCAGAGCACGTTGAAGGTCGGACCGATAGACTTTCTGGTCTCCGATCTCAGCAACAATCACATCGTCTTTGGAGCGTTTCACGTCATCTGGAGCTAACTGGGTTTGCCCCGAGAGTACAGCACGGGCCGCATGAACGCGGCCAAGACGTTCCAAGGTGTGAACAAGCTTCTTAGCGAGTTCAGGCTGCATGTCTCCCACACCGGCAACTTCGGCTTCGTAGAACCAGCGCAGAGCTTTTCCGAACTGTCCAAGTTCCAAATACAGGTTGCCTACACTGTAAGCGATGGTGCCTTTGTCCGGATGCGTTGGATTGCTTTCAATCCATTCGGCGTATTGATGTGCAGCGGGTTCTAGGGCACCGGCGGCTTTGAGTTTGCTGGCCACCTCACGGATAGAGTCGGTGGAGCTTGATGCTGCATTATTGTTGGAGTTGCCCCAAATCACCAAGGCGGCGACCACGGTGATGGTAACAAGATTCAATCCAAGCATCAGACCTTTGCTTGGCCCTTGCTGAGTTTCTTGGGTGATAGGTGGTTGTCTTAATTCCACGGCTTCAGTCCTCTATCTTTGTGCATCACGGCTGCGGAAAAAGCGCATGATGGGATCGATATAACCTTTGTCTGTTCGTAGTTCGATTTGACCAATGCCGGCGCGCCGAAATCCTTCGCGGCGGCCCTTGCGGTCATCCCGGCCAAGAATACGAAATCCTTCGCGGGTATTTTTATCACGGGTGTCCACCACAATGGTCTCCCCGGTTTCGGCATCTTCAAGTTCCAGGATGCCAACCGGTGGCAAGGTCAGTTCTCGTGGGTCTGAAATGGAGATGGCCGTGAGGTCATGTTTCTTGGATGCGGTTTGTAGGCGCTGAGTGACTTCATGGTCGATGAAATCGGAAATCACGAAAGCAACACTGCGGTGCTTGATGACCTTGCCCATGAACTCAATGGCGGCATCGAGGTTGGTGGCGCGGCGTTCTGGTTTGAAGTTCAGAATGTCACGGATAACCATCCACACGTGCGCGCGGCCTTTTTTAGGCGGCACGTAATGCTCGATGCGGTCTGAGAAAATAATCAAACCCACGCGGTCGTTGTTTTTGATGGCGGTATAGGCAAGCACTGCGGCCACTTCGGCGGCAATCTCATTTTTAAACTGGTTCACGGTACCGAAAGCGCCCGAGGAACTCACATCAACCAAAAGCATAACCGTGAGTTCGCGCTCTTCTCGGTGCACTTTGATATGGGGGATGCTTGTTCTTGCGGTGACTTTCCAGTCGATGTGCCGAACATCATCACCAGGTGTGTAAGCTCGTACTTCCTCAAACTCCATACCGCGACCTTTGAAGGCGCTTTCGTAATCTCCGGCCAGGGCATCGGTGACGAGCCGCTGCGTACGAATCTGAATGGCTTTGATTCGCGCAAAGATCTCTGGAGAGAGAACATCCGTAAGGTTGTTGTCAGTCATTGAGCAAGCAGCCTGGTGGTTTAAGGAACGTCAACTGTGTTGAGTACTTCTTGGATGATGTCGTCACTGGTCAGCTCTTGAGCTTCTGCCTCGTAAGTAACCAAGACGCGGTGACGAAGAATATCGGGAGCGATGGTCTTCACATCCTGCGGTGTCACATAGCCGCGGCCGTTCATCAGTGCGAATACCCGTGAGGCTTGGAGCATAAAGATGGTTGCTCGTGGTGAGCCGCCAATCTCGATGAGTTTTTCAAGCTTGCCCAGTTTAAAGAGGCCCGGCTCGCGGGTGGCGAAGATCAGATCGACAATGTATTCTTCAACTTTAGGGTCGACGTAAACTTTGTCGGCCAGTTCACGGGCGCGCATGATATCGGCCGGTGTGAGAACCTTTTCAACCTGCGGCTTCTCTTTTTGAGAATACCGGCGCATGATTTCTTTTTCTTCTTCGCGGTTTGGGTAACCCACTTTCAGTTTAAGCATGAAACGGTCAACCTGGGCTTCGGGAAGCGGGTAGGTACCCTCTTGCTCAATGGGGTTTTGGGTTGCCAATACCAAGAATGGCTTAGGCAGCTCGTGGGTGGTGTCACCAATGGTTGCATGGCGCTCTTGCATAGCCTCAAGTAACGCACTTTGTACTTTTGCAGGTGCGCGGTTGATTTCATCGGCCAAGAGGAAGTTTGTGAAGACGGGACCTTTTTTCAGGTCAAAGTCGCCACTGGAAGGTCGATAAATCTCGGTTCCCAAGACGTCGGCGGGAAGAAGGTCAGGGGTAAAGGATACTCGGGCAAAGTCCGCTTGAATGGTTTGCGCCAGTGTCTTTACCGCTGTGGTCTTCGCCAAGCCAGGTAGACCTTCAATGAGAATGTGTCCGTCGGCAATGAGCGTAAGCACTAAGCGGTCAATCATATACCGTTGACCCACCACCACTTTTGCAACTTCGTCGCGTAGGCGGTTCAGCGTTTGAGCAAACGCTTCTATTTCACGGTTGATATCTTGGGAGGGTGCTGAGGTCATGGCTGTACTTCCTCTCACGCTTCATCGACAAATTCGATGGAAGCCTTTTCTTGGTCGTCTTGTTTCGGACGCCGTGTGTCTAGTTCAAGTTCTACTTTTCGTTCCATTTGGTCCAGGGTGGGTTCATCCACCATTTGGCCGCCATACCGGACTTGCTCTCGAAGTGTGGCCAATGTGGATTGCTGGGCTTCGAAGAGGTGAGCACCCAGGTCATCCATGACCGCACTGAGCAAATCGAGATAGCCCGCTATATCACCGTCAAGACGCAATCGTCGAGCGTCTTGTAGACGGGCGTGAATGGTTTCAACGCTTACCGCCGGCGCTTCTGTTTTGTTTTTTTCTTTACGTTTGCTCAGCCTGAAGCGCAGGCCAAATACGAAGAGGTAAATGACCACGATGATGCCTACGAGAAAGGCTGAATGTATGTTTGTGGTTAAGGAGCTTTGGACGGTGATGGTTGGCCCAGCCACCCGCTCGCGAATGGGCTCTTCCTCCCCGCGTGGGGTGTACTTCAGCTCGATGGGGTCAAACTTATAATCACCGGGTTCCTCCACTTGATAGGTAAAGCGGTAGGTCACCACTTTTGAACCAGCAGTACTGGTGGTGTTGGCGGTCATTGAAAGCTCAGTGGCGCCGGCAGGGACCTCAATGGTGGGTGGGTGCAGCAGGTATTCGCTGAAGTTTCCAGACC
>CAZZDT010000627.1:0-3340 GCA_964652435.1 uncultured Bdellovibrionales bacterium | reverse complement strand
CACGTACACAGCCGAAGACGGCTCCATTGTCTTCACCAATATTCCGCCAAAGTCCTTAAAGAAAGCAGCCGCCAAAAAACAAAATACTTTTGACTGGACCGATAAGCTGGGTGTTCTAAGGCGCGTCCACCGAGTTGATGTGACCACCTACGACAGCTTGATCATTGAAGCAGCCCGTTATTACACCCTGCCCCCGGCCCTGATTAAGGCCATGATTGCGGTAGAATCGAGCTTTGAACCCACCGCTGTAAGTCCCGCTGGCGCACAAGGCTTGATGCAATTGATGCCTCCCACAGCCAAAGCCATGCAGGTCTACGATTCGTTTGATCCCAAAGCCAATGTATTTGGCGGCACCCGTTACCTTCGCCTTTTGACCAATGACTTCGATGGCAACATTCAAAAAACCGTCGCTGCATACAATGCCGGCCCCGGTGCGGTGAAAAGATACAAAGGCATTCCCAATTATCCAGAAACCCAGAAATACGTGAAGCGAGTTTTGAAACTCTACCGTCATTACTTGAAGCATTGGCCCGCGGGGAAACTTTAATGGCGCAACTCAAAGGCGACATGGCGACATTTGCTGGAAATATGGCAGCACTTCAGGAAATGGAGCGTTTGCGTATCTTATTGAAGCAGGCAGGTGTAGAAGTCATTCTGCTTAAGGGGGCGGCGTTTCTCGATACACTTTACCCAGATCTGAGCGAGCGCAGCATGTGTGATCTGGATTTCTTGATCCGACACCAAGATAAAGAAATCACCTGGAGTCTACTGGAGGCTGAAGGCTATCGGCGAAACATTAGAGCAGATCGTCAAAAATCAAATGCCCTGCGAACTCAGTACACTTACATCAAAGACCAAGGTAGGCTCCAATTGGATGTTCATTGGGAATTGGGGCATCACGGACGTCATAAAATAGACTATTCACAAGTCTTTGACCGAGCCCAAATAAGAGAGTCTTCAAACCGCCAAGTCACAACTCTATCGGCTGAAGATACGGTTTTATTCTGTGCAATCCATGCAGCTAAAGATCTCTTTCGCGAAGATTCAAAACGTGGCGTCGACCTAACCCTGATCGTCAAATACTGGAAACCATGCTGGCGCACTGTGGTAGAACGAGCATGGCAATGGAACTCAAACCTTGAACTGCTTGCCCTTTTAAAATTGGAAAAGTTACCTCAAGATCTCGTGCCAGCCCATGTCCTGGAAAATCTATCCGCATCACCGCTGAGAACAGCATTGCTGAATCAAACGCTTGCGCTGCGGAACTGGACTCCTAAAAACCCCGTTAAAAGCCGACTGAAACAAGCTTGGTTTGCGGCTGCCACCCTACCTCCGGGTGCTGCTTTGAAAGCTCTGCAACGAGGCGCTACCCACCTCATTTCTGATTTCTGGTCCCGAGCACTCCCAAAATAAATCCCTAAAAGTCCTGAAAAAACAGGGATTCTTCAACCAATTGTTTCCTTGCTCTAAATATGTAATGACAGGCAAATCGTGTGGAACTTACCAAACATATTGACCATGGGGCGGCTGCTGCTTTTGCCCGTGATCTGTTGGCTGATCTATCCAGGTGTTGAAACCCGTGAGACCTGCTTCTGGGCCGGACTGCTTTATGGATTGGGTATGATTCTCGATGTTGTAGACGGAGCCATTGCCCGTCGCACCAATGCCGTTACCGTGCTGGGCCAATTTCTTGATCCCTTGGCCGATAAACTTTTCGTACTGGTTACCCTGGTTGCTCTGATGCAACTTCCAGATGAACGCGTGCCTGGCTGGATCATCATGGTTATTTTGACCCGTGAATTTGCGGTAACCGGACTGCGAACCCTTGCTGCCGCTGAAGGTATCATCATCGCGGCGGATGCAGGCGGAAAACTCAAAACGCTTTTCACCTCACTGGGTACTTGTGCACTGATCATGCATTACAACTGGTACATTGATTTCATCTTTTTCACCGGAACAGTGAGCTGCCATCAAGTTGGGCTTATTCTGACATATATCTCGCTGGTTCTCTCTATTACCTCCGGCATCAACTATGCGCGTGGTTTTACCGCGGCAATTGCAGCCAAGAACGCCCCTGCATAATCTCCATGTTTCTCATCAAAAAGTTGGAAATGATCGGCCGTAGATTCTTGCTATGGGTCTGTGGTCATCTGCTTTCGGTTTCTCCCGGCCAAGCCATGGAAAAGCTGGAGCGCATTGCAGTGGTGCGCCTCGACCCAAGGGTGGGCAATCTTATTATGTTAACCCCGCTGCTGAGTTCACTAAGAGAGCGATTTCCTGAAGCTCAAATAGATGTGGTGGTCCACCATTCCAGTGCAGTGCTCTTGGAAAATCATGGCACCATCAACAAACTCATCTCCTTCAATAAGAAAATTCTCTTCGGCCCAAACGGCGTTTTCCCTGTTTGGCTAAGCCTGCGTCAGGGCAAATATGACCTGATGATTGATGCTTCCAACCCAACGTTTCCGTCCACAACCCAAGCGCTCATCGTCCGTTTTTCAAAATCCCGTTACACCACGGGCGTGGGTCTTAAGGGAATCGGGAAAATATTCACGCATCCCGTTTCGATCCAAGAAGATGAAGATAGCCACGAGATCGATTTAAGACTTCAGCTCTTAAACCACGTTCCTGGCACTTCAGAGATTCGCGACGTCAGCCTAGGTGAGACCATCCTGAAAACGGCCGTCCCCGAACAAGCCGGTCCATTCGCAATTTTAAATCTGGGAGCCCGGCTGAAAAACAAGCAACTCGGTGCAGAGACTTACGCAAAAATAGCAAAGTGTATTCACGAAAAAGGCTATCCCGTGCTTCTTACCTACGGGCCCAGTGAACTTGCCTTAGCACAGGAGACCCAAGCGCTTTTTACCAAAGCGCAACTGGCACCGCCTACCCAACTGGCAGAGCTTGCTTCGCTTATGTCTCAAGCGGCCTTCACTGTTTCTTGTGACACTGGTCCCATGCATATCGCGGCCGCCACGGGAAAAGCTGTTTTAGGAATCTTCGTGAGTACCCCACCCCGGCGATATGGATACACCCATGGGAAAAATGCAGTCATTGATGCCCGACAGGGCTTTAGTGAATCACAGCTTCAAGAGCTTACAAGCTTTATGGATGGTTTAGGTTCTGCGCCCTCAACATAGTTGTACACTTCCCCAGCATAATTCTTAAAGGTCAGCTTATTCCCATTTTGAGACACCAAGTACTCAGGCAAGAGTGGAACTTTACCACCACCCTCTGGAAGGTCGACCACGTAATGAGGTACAGCGAGTCCACTGGTCCAACCTCGAAGCTCTTCGATGATTTTTAAGCCACTGCGAACCGGAGTCTTAAAATGACTTAC
>CAZZDT010000626.1:0-3343 GCA_964652435.1 uncultured Bdellovibrionales bacterium | reverse complement strand
CGTGATCGAAGCCATTCCCGTAACCGCTAACCTGCGCAATAAACCCGGCTTTGACAGCATCGTGCATTTAATTCTGCGCGGCGCCACCGCCGACAATGAGTTTGGTGGGCGCATCTATACTGGCCTCGAAATAGGGTCGGATCTGGGCGTCATGTTCGGCGTCGGCTGGCGACGGGTTGGTCAACTGGAGACCGCCGGCCGTATTGAAGATCTTGAAAATCATGAGCCCTTTCCGCCGCAAGAGTGGGGTGGCTTTGATGAAAATCAACGCACCCAGCTAGGAACGGGCTTTAATGAAACCACCGCAGATGGACATATTGTTTGGAGACCCGCTCCTGGCCACACCCTAAAGCTTGCGGGTTATATCTATGACCAAACCGACGCACCCAGAACCGACCTTTGTCCTCCACCGGGGCAACCTGAAGAATGCCTCACTTACGAGGAGCAGTTTCGAAGTCTTGTTTATTCAACCTACGACTATGCGTCGAGGGGGCCACTCAAAAATCTTCGTGCAACTTTAAGTTGGCAAAGACAACATGAGCGGCGAAGATTTGACCACAGCCGAATCACGGGGACCGTCGACACCCCCATTAACAACACCGGGCGCGATGACGTAGACAGCTTAGGTGCCACCCTCAATTTCGGTGGGAAACCCATTGCACTATCAGAAAACTGGTCACTCAAGCTCTCCGGTGGCGCGGACCATTACCTTGATCTCGTCAGCTCTTATGCGTGGCGCGTTTACAACGATGTGGATATCACACGCCAACAAAGTCGCGGGCAATACGTTGATGGGGCCTGGCATCACATGGGCGGGGTCTACCTGGAGCAAACCACGCGCTATAAAAAAACTCTTTTTCTGCGAGCCGGTGTTCGGTCTGGTTGGCAATGGGTGCACTCTCCCGAAGACTCCGAGTCTGACACCGCAGAAGTCAACGGTCACTCTTTGCCCCTTGCTGGCCACGGCGGCGCTGAATGGCGCATCACACCAAGAATTCACCTCTTGGCCACGTTTGACCACTCTCATCGAACCCCCAACATCAATGATCTGACCGCTCGCCAGCAAACAGGTCCCGGATTTCAATTTGAGAATCCCAACTTGAGTGCAGAAAAGTCCAATACCATCGAGCTCGGAACCAGACTGCACTGGGATTTTGCTCGCCTAGACCTCTTCGGTTTTTATACCCAGCTTAAAGACGCCATTGTAAAGTCACCCCAAAGTATAGAAAACTGCCCAGATGCCGCTGATGGCTGTGCTACCAGCTGGAGTCACCTGCAACTGGTCAATACCGATGGTCTGTCCACGGTATACGGAGCTGAAGCTTCACTGATTGGACGCACAAAGATAGGGCTGGATTTTAGAGCAACCGTTTCGTACGCATTCGGAGAGAGTCCCGATATCCTCGACTCCGAGCAAATGGTCCCCATCAGCCGCATCCCGCCGCTTAACGGGACAGCTGAGGTGCACTACCGGTTTTTTCAAAACTGGAAGGTCGGCTCTGCCCTTCGATGGGCAATGGCGCAAACAAGACTTGCTCCTGCAGACCTCAACGACATGACTCGAATCCCCATGGGCGGTACCCCCGGGTTTGCTATTTTTGACTTTC
Organism: uncultured Bdellovibrionales bacterium; assembly: GCA_964652435.1. Lineage (GTDB taxonomy): Bacteria > Myxococcota > XYA12-FULL-58-9 > XYA12-FULL-58-9 > JABJBS01 > JABJBS01. The sequence goes on along the minus strand of CAZZDT010000626.1, from coordinate 1,736 downwards.
GAATCAGCTACCGTGCCCAGAATAAATGGCTTGCCTCGTTCGTCTTAGAAAATGTATTTGACAGTCCGTATCGATACCATGGCTCCAGCGTCAACGGAGCTGGTGTTGGCGGTATGATCGTTTTCGACCTTGGCTCAATATGGGGTACCTAAATGCGATATGTGGCTTGCTTCGGACTGCTCTTGCTCATTGGCTGCGCTGAAGAAAATCCAGAAGAAACAAACATTGATAATACTCAAGATCCCGTATCGGGGGAAAGCTGTGAGGCATTGCCTGAACCGGCTCTCGATTTAAGCCAATGCAGTCCCAAGAGCACCGATTATCTTCCCCGTGAAAATAACTCCGCGGACGATGCATGGGAGAGCTGTATTTCCGATGACGGTGTTTACGCCCAATTAGAGCTTAGTGTTTCGTCCATTGAGCGCGTCGCGGGCTTTGATCAAATTGCAGATATTCTTTGGCGAAGCGAAAACGTTCCCACACCAGAGGATTTCTTAACTGCTCGAGATATCTACACCATGGAACAAGGTCTGCGCACCCGAGTCATGCGGCGCTTTGACCCAAGGCTCGAAGCACCACCTGGCGGCGAATGGAGCTGCGGAGACGAAGAAACCTATCTAGCGTATCCCGAATTTTGCATTGGGCCATCCACCATCGGGCCCCTGGTCACTCAGGCATTCATCGATGGCATCGAAGGTAAAACACCTCTTCAAAATGCCGCCCGCATTGAAGCTGGGCTTACATGGTTTCTCTATGTTTCTGTCTTGAAAGAAGCCCAGACCTGTATTGAAAAGGCCAAAGATTGTGACTCCAGTTGGGCCTATTACACCGGCGGCACCCAGCGGGAAGAGCCCCGAGGGCTTGCAGCCATGGTTCAAAGCGTAAGCGATGAAACCCACAATCGAGCTTTCGACGCCATTCTTGCACTGCGCTGCTGGAGAGACCTCGATCCGGTGACTCCGGCAGAAAACCTTGAGCTTTGGCAGTTGGCCAGCACGCAAATAGAGCGGGCCCTGACCCATGGCATGACCACGCTGGCCCGGCAAAGAGCGCTCTCGGCAGAATGCGCTTCCGGTGACCACGCCGCCGCCCACCAAGAATACCTCAAATTTGTAGGCCCATTGTTGGGAAGCAGGCTAGAGAGCTACCCCGAAGAGTTGTCTCAAGCTTGGGAGAGCACGGATTTTGACGGTTCATCAGTGGATACATGGCTTGAAGAAGCCTTCGCCTGCCCTTGATGGTTTGAGGGGGATGGATTCAACCCTCGGTTGCGATACATAGTAAACTATGAGCGACCCACATCAATCACCACTCCTAAGTGACGACGATATGACGCCCGGTCAGCGCAAACTGATGGGAAGCCTTATCATCGGATTTATTTGCTTTACCTTGGGCCTGGGTGCGGGATTTTTCATCTCCAATGAGCCACCCCAAGATCAGCTTGAGCGAGAACGTCAACTCTCCCAGCAGCTGAAAGTGCAGCAACAAAAAATTGCTGAACTCGAAAGAAGCCTAACCTACAACCAAACTCAAAAAGCCGGAGCGAACAACGGTAAACTCGATCCCAAAATCAAAGAGCTCCATATCACGCAAGGCAAACGCTACTCTGATGCCATGCGCAAAGCCCGGCACCAAAAAGCAGCCAACCTCATTGATTGGTTTGTAATCCGCTGGAACAGCGTGCTCGACGATCCCATGACCGGAGATCGATTGGACCGGCGGGCAGACCTACTTAG
>CAZZDT010000625.1:0-3348 GCA_964652435.1 uncultured Bdellovibrionales bacterium | reverse complement strand
AGACTGGTGGACCTAGCTGAAAAAAAACTAAAAAAGGCGGATATTCTATTTGTCCCCGCCGTGCTCTCACTGCCCTGATAATCCCAGTTCCTTAAATACATGCTCTACGGGAGAGAGAATCACTGCCGTTAGGGTTTCCATTAAATCCTTCACGCCTTCGTTCTCTTGAACAATTTCAGCCCCGCAAGCCTCGCGATGAATTTTCAAGATATTTTCGCATACTTTCAACAAAGCCCCGCCCGAACGAAAACGCTCAATCATGTCTTCCACTGCCGCATCAGACGTTTGCTCTCGAGGCGTTTTAAGGAGGGCAAGCAGCTCCTCTGAGTCTCCAGGGTGCAATTCGAGATGCTGGGCAACCAACGCACTGATTTTCCCTTCTTTGAGATCGGTACCAACTTCAGAGCGACCTTTATTTCCAAAGAGGTCCAGCACGTCGTCCTGCATTTGAAAGAGAAGTCCGATATCACCGAAAGCTTCAGCGAGGCTCTGGGCTCGACTCGAATCCCAACCGGCTAATAAAGCGGCTCCCGCTACCGGCAAACTGAATAGGGCACTGGTTTTTCCGCGAATCGCTCGAAGATAGGTTGCCTGCTCGGTCACACCATCTTGGGTCATTTCCCACTCAATAGCTTGCCCTCGGACAACGGTCGCACCCTGTCTGGCCAATAAACGGGTTAATTCCCAGCAAGTTGCTCCATCGCAACTTAAATTCTCCAAGGCGAGATACGGAGCGACCCACATCAAATCACCGGCGTTGATGGCCTGTGCCGCACCGTACTTGACCCACATGGTGGGCTGTCCACGGCGTACTCGGTCTCCGTCTTGTAAATCGTCATGAACAAGCGTTGCATTATGCAAAAGCTCACAGGCAGCGGCCCAAGGCACCATGTCTTTGCCCTCAGCTCCGAGACGCACACCCGTTTCCATTGCCAAACGTGCTCTTAAGCGTTTACCGCCCGTAGATAAATGTTCCCCAGCAATAGCTGCCGCAGGGTCAAGTTCCACCTGCAAAACTTCCTGCATCATCTCATCTATGGTGTCGAGCCATGTATCTGTTGGGAATTCCATTACGTATCTATCTCCATCAAGGATCTGCCAAACTTGCCGATTCAACTCCGATAGTGCATGGAGCCTATTGCATCAAGGGCCGGGAAGAGAAATTCTCCCAGAAGTCGCTTGCCAACAAGGAGAATCGCTATGAGCGAGCAGAGAAGCACCAATATTAAGTGGCATGAGGGTCTTTCACGCGAAAGCCGGTTTGAGCAGCTTGATACCCAAGGGGCGACGCTCTGGTTCACAGGTTTGAGTGGCTCAGGCAAAAGTACCGTGGCTACAGCTCTGGAAAAGGAACTCATTGGTCGCGGGCGCCATGCTTACCGGCTCGATGGCGATAACCTCCGACATGGACTCAACAGTGACCTTGGATTCTCTCCAGAGGACCGCACGGAGAATATTCGCCGCGTGGGTGAAGTCAGTGTGCTCATGGCCGACAGTGGATGCCTGGTTCTTAGTAGCTTTATCAGTCCCTATCAGAAGGACCGAGACCAAATTCGTGAGCTCCACAAAAAGCGAGGCTTGATGTTTATCGAAGTCTTCGTTGATGCATCGGTGGAAGTGTGTGAATCGCGCGATCCCAAAGGGCTCTACAAAAAAGCAAGAGCGGGTGAGATTGAATCATTCACCGGTATCTCAGCTCCCTACGAAGCCCCAACTCATCCCGAGCTCCGCATCCAAACGGGGGATTGTACCATTGAGCAAGCTGCTCAAGCCTGCATTGAAGCTCTTGAATCGCTTAACATTCTTAAGTCAACCTAAGCTTTCCAAAACGCTCGTTCCGACAACGTGACCGCGGCTGCGCCCCCGTCCCATGTAAGCTCAAGCCCTTCCAGTTCAAATGCATCGCGCTGGACAATGGCTAAACCAATACTCGCTCCATCATCATTAAAGATGGAAGTCACTTTCCCGTAGGACTTCCCGTTGGCGCGCACACGCATGGATGCATCAAGCACCAGTTCCTCTGAGCATTCAAAACCCATAAGCAATCTCGCGGTTTTATCGTAGGAGTCCATTCGGGCGATGACTTCTTGGCCAATGTAGCAGCCTTTATCAAAGCAAATAGAAGTATCCGCCAGACGCAACTCAAGTGGATTGATCTCTTTGGCAAACTCATAATCAGGAGAGGGTACGCCGGCCATCACCCTGGCCCGCTCTAGGACATTTGAATCAAGCGCTGTCATTCCGCTTTCCTCAAAGCTCTGCTGCACAGCTTCTGCTCTTTGAGCATCAACCATCACTTCGATAAAATTACCCAGAGCCGGCAGGCAAGGGATATAAAGGTTATCCTCCGCCAAGCTCACGGTTCCTGCTTGAGGTAACGCAGACAGACCCAGTACCTGAGGGTCCGTCACACCCGAGACGATGAACGATTTCCATTCGGCACTCACATCCGCAACCGTTGCATCCTCCATGATGATGTACTTTTCGATCCATTCTTTGATCTTGGCACCACGTCCCTGAGAACAACGTAGAAAGAATCCTCTGGGCGATTGAATTGCCAAACACCAGTCGAGCATCTTGCCCTGATTCGACGTGAATGCGGTTAAACCTGTGACATTCTCCTTGTGCAAAGGCCTCAAATCACCTGTGGAAATTCGTCCCAATAAATCAACGGCGTCGGGGCCCGTACATGCCAGGTAATCGTAGCCTCGCTCCGTAAAAGCCAGCGTTTCTTCAGACATCGTTACTCACTCCTGCACGACTTTTCTTTCTGAAGCCCCAAAGTGCCCAGATGATGATTCCTGTCAATAATATCAGTGACAGATTGCGGTAAAAATTTGATGTTTCTTCAGCTTTTATGGGTTGGTTGCTCGTTAGAGATTCCGTTTTAAATTCATCCAACGCCGCTGCAGAAACAAACTGACGTTTCTCAAACACGGCCTTGGCATCCTTCATGGTCGAAACACCGTCGGGAAGTAGAAAAGCCAGGGGACTGGAAAACCGACTTCCTTGGGCACGGGCTGCCAATATAATTTGCAAAGGCTGATCATACTTCTCCAGGCCATCTACCTTAGGCAACACCGTGGCCGGTTTCACATTGTCTTGAGTCAGTGCGAACCAGCTTAATAGCCGTTCTAATACCTGGTGAACACTTGGCGTGGAGCTTGGATTCCGACTGGCCCAGCTTCTCCAATCTATCAGTGCCAAATGCTCTCCCTGAGCAGCCAATAAAGCAGCACGCTCGTCAGCCGAGTAACCGGTTGCAAGCAGCAATTGAAGGACGGCATCGGTTGGTTTATCCAACTCGTAGCCCAAAAGCCGTACACTGCAATCTTGAGGTTTTACCTG
>CAZZDT010000624.1:0-3357 GCA_964652435.1 uncultured Bdellovibrionales bacterium | reverse complement strand
CCTTTTTGCTTGCTCGTGCTCAGGGAATTCCGCGACCACGGCTTGATAAATCTGAACCGCGCGTTCTTTATGTCCCTGCTCTAAGTAGAGCTCTGCCATGGTTGGCGTATCCCAGCTGACCTTTTCCATAACTCCAAGCGTTAAGGAAAGGGGCGGGGCGAGTCAAGTCGCGAATTATTCTGCGGTGCAAGGATCTTCTGAGAAGCAAGCTCCCGACACATTGGTTCCGAGTCTTTGTGACTCGCTGCAGAATCCTTCGTAGACATCTTCATACGTTCTGATGCTTGAGCTCATGCCTTGGCATGGGATGGCTGGATTTGAGCAGCCGCTTTGTCCATCGGTGCGACCCGCAGGATTCACGCAAGCTTCGTTTTCAACTTCGTCATCATTGTCTGGATCCCCAGGCGTTGGGTCATAGCTGCAGGTACCAAAATCACAGAGAACCTTTTCCACATTGGTTTCACAGAAGGTTGAGACAACCGTACATCCCATGCAGAGGTCTACCGGAAAATTCAACCAATTGGATTTCACAGCCGCACCTGCGGTGGTCACGCCCACCGCTTGCATGGTTACGAGAATACGCTGCTGAGGCGCATCCTCCAGGGCCCAATTGCCCCATGGCCAGCCCTCGCCGCCTTCAACATTGGTTCCACCGGGAGTGACGAGGTTGCTGGATGTTGCCCGAATCTCTGAACTCGCAGCAATTGCAGCTTCATTACACGCCGCGCTGGCGGTTCCATCGGCTGCGACTCCTAGACCCATACATTGATCGGATAAGTCTGAAGCGCTGGCTTCGTCCACTGCATATTCAGGAAGCAGGCCAGGTCCGAACATGCCCTGAAGAACCGCTCGCGTAAACAAGTCTAAACTAACGGGCATACCCGTTTCTTGCCCAGTTGGGTCTGGCTCAATGAGTCCACCGGCTGGGACAAATTCTTTATACTCACCATCGGTTGCATTGATGATATCGTCACAATTCAGAGCGTTGCCCGAGTCTCCGTTACCAAATTCATCAAGTGAATTAACCTGTTTGTAGCAGACATTAAATCCGTTGATGGAAACGGTATTGCCGCTGGGCTTTAGGTTGGTGTTGTTGTCGTTGGTTCGCGCATCGGTATCACGTGCATTCATGCTGTTCATCACTCGAACCGCGATTTCCATTTTTACGTCGTTGGCCGGATCGTAGAAGCCGTCCATACGCATCTCTTTACCATCTGGCTTGTACTGACACTGCTGATCTGGCGCCATGACATGGGCCAGTTGAATGCTGGCTCCCGGCTCAGCGACGCAGCCTGCGGTTAGAGAGAATAAAGCAAGTAAGCTAAGTTTGCGCATCATATTGTGCTCCTACGCTTGACGAATTCGACCAATGCCGACACCGGCACGGTTCGAAAATCAAATGAACCAATTTGCGAGACAACTGGAATCTTCACCCCAGACCCAATTCGCTTTTTATCGACACTCAATGCATCGATATCGATTTTTTTCTTACGCCACTCGGGTACGAAACCCAGGGCTTCCACGGCATGTCGAAGACTCAAACTGACTTGGTTGCCGTAACCTTCCATCTCTGCCCACTGCGCCTCAGCAATCATTCCTAAGGCAACAGCTTCGCCATGAAGCATTTGAAAGTTTTCACCGGCTTCAATGGCATGGCCAACGGTGTGGCCGTAATTTAAAACAGCTCGCAGACCTGCTTCTCGTTCGTCTTCACTGACTACCCGTGCCTTAATGGCAACGCTTGAGCCAAGGGTTGAGAGCAGAGCTTGGGGCTCGAAATCTAAGAGAGCCTGAGCATTGTCCACGATGGCATCAAAGAGTTCAGCATCCAGTGTGGCGGCCATCTTCAGAGCCTCAACCAGGCCGGCAGCATTTTGCCGTGGGCTTTGCGTTGCGAGATGGCTTGCGGCGATAAATACTTTTTTAGCGGGGTAAAACGTACCCACCAGGTTTTTACCTCGAGGTGTATTAACAGCTGTCTTGCCACCAACGCTTGAATCCACCGCTGCAAGGGTGGTGGTCGGAACTTGAAAAAAGCCAATGCCTCGTAGAAATGTTGAGGCAACAAAGCCACCAAGATCACCCACGACGCCACCACCTAAAGATACCAATGCGTCTTGGCGAGTCATGCCATGGGCAAGAAGTTGGTCGTAGAGCCGGTTGGCGGTACCCAGGGTCTTTGAGTTCTCACCGGGATCCACCTGAATAAGAATGACGTCCTTACCGACTTTTTTAAGGGAGTGAACAAAGTCATCCGCGTGCAATCTTGCAACTGTGGTATCTGTAACCACAGCGAGCTTGGAGCCCTTGGTGCGTTCTGCGATGCCTTCGGCAATCCATGGCCCAGTGGTAGGGCGTAGCTCTACTTCGTAGTCTCCAGCCGATGCCTGAACATGAATGGTTATCGCTTCACCTTTTTGGGTCGGTCGACTTGATACCGTGGTTGCAGGTGTTGGCGCCGGCTCGGTTTTCGCGGCTGGAATTTCCGCTCGAACGGTTCTCTGGGTACGTTCTAACTGCAGACTTCGCATGATTTCAGCAACCACATCGTCGATGCTACGCGCTGTGGTGGTGATGCTCTTTTCACAGAGCTCATAGATTGGTGTTCTCTTTTTCAGAAGCCGATCGACTGTACTTGCTGGATCGGGGCCCGTTAGAAGCGGTCGTGATTCGATTTCCCCTGCATTGGATAGCCTACCCATAAGCGTGGCGACATCAGTTTTAAGGTAAACTGTGTGCGAACGCTCGGTTAGGTTTTCTCGCATGGTGTCATCGATGAACGTGCCGCCGCCTGTTGCAAGGATACAAGGTGTGTCGCTTTGCAAAACACTGCGCAGTGCCCGCCGCTCTTTGGCCCTAAATGCCACTTCACCGCTGTTCTTGAAGATCTCTGAAATACTCATTCCCGCTTCAGTAGCAATGACTTCATCTAAATCGATAAATGGCATCTTCAACCGATGGGCGAGAGCTTTGCCCACAGCAGATTTCCCCGCACCCATAAATCCAATCAGCGCAATGTGCGGCTGATCTGGCTCAGGGCTTGAGGATTTGTTCTCACCAGCACCCGCATGAACTGCTTTTTGGGTGCGTGTGTGAACGTCTGTTGTGGTCTTCGTATTCATCATATCGCCATCTTCCTTGTTATAGGACTCAGGCGTCTCCCTACATCTTCTCAGGCTGAGTGGACAAGGACGAAGCTTGAATTCTTGATTCTCTTCGATTCACGATTCTAGGCGTGATGAAGATCAAGAGCTCCGCTCGTTTGTCTGTTTTTTGCCGCTTCTTGAAGAGCCATCCAATAACCGGGATGTCGCTGAAGAAAGGTACACCAGCGTAGGTTTCACTGGTTGTGCGCGT
>CAZZDT010000623.1:0-3358 GCA_964652435.1 uncultured Bdellovibrionales bacterium | reverse complement strand
TTCGAGGAATCACCAGGAGTTAGCCCAGGTCCGTTGTCTATGATTCTGATAATGGCTGAGGTGGGACCAATATCCGGTACGATTTTAATGATTTTATGCGTGTTCTCGGTGTCTTTGAGTAGAGCATCCCGCGCATTGCTGAGTAAATTTAGGAATACTTGCTCCAGTTGCACCACATCGCCTGCGATCAGCGGCAGCATACTGATTTCAGGAATTTGTACGTCTATTGCAGAAAGTCTGAGCTGCTCGGCCATAAGTGCCAATGCGTCGCGACAAGGTGTCATCAAATCTAATGGCTTGGGTGTGTAGGTGTCCTGGCGAGCAAACCGGCGAATATTGTTGACGATACGAGCCATGCGATCTGCGCCGCGGATGATGAGATCAATTTCGTCCTTAAATTCTCCAACCGTTCGCTCAGGTCGATTGAGTATACGTTGGGCAAATCCTTGAATGGTCGTTAGCGGTTGATTGAGCTCATGCGCAATGCCTGCTCCCAGCTCACCGACTGCGGCCAAGCGGCCAGCTTGAATCAATTGAGCTTGCATGTTGCGCAGGGCCTGGTGAGATTCGTCGAGCGCGGAGTAAGCCTTTTCAAGTTGCATGGTTCGGTTGGCGTCGGCTTCGAGTGCTTCAAGGGTATTCTTTGAGCTCGCTTGTTGTTGCAGGTGAAACAGGGTTTTCAACACTTCCCGCTCTGACTCTGTTTCTGCGCCTTCTATCTCTTCGAAGGTGAGCGAATTCTTGCCTTGCTCTAAGGCTTGAAGGTGCTCAAGCAGAGTGTTCGCCCAGCTGGCCGCCGTTTGTTGGGCTGAGTCTGCCTTGGTGCTCACGCTTCTTTCCTTGGTTCGTGTTTCATTGCGTTCGTGTTTTAAAGATAGGACTTTTAAGGTGGCATCTCAAGCAGTGGCAAGCTTGATACGGCAAACATATAGCGAATCTTGTCTAATTATTACAGTAGGTTAAGATAGGGCCGGGTTGAAGGGAGATGAGATGTCAGGGCTTCAGAACTTCAAATTTGAATCACTTCGTGAAGATGATCGACCAGCTGTTGTTGGGTGGCTGGAGGGTCATCTTGGGCAGCATATGAAATGGTGGTCGGAGCAGATCGGTCCGTCATGGAGTGATGCGCATATCCGCGAACATTTACGCGAGCACCAATTGGTTGAAAAGGAGTGGGCTGAACTCTGGACCGATTCGTTAAAGGAAGACCGTTTTGTGACTGTGGCAAGGAGCCTCGAAGATAAACCAGTTGGTGTGGTGTGGGGAAGTGTCCGCCAAGACCGCTATTTTCGTCATTATCGTGGTGAGCTCAATTGGATTTGTGTCGAGCCCCAAGAGCGTCGAAGAGGAATTGCGGCAATGCTGATGGATTGGGCCGACTTGTGGTTTAAGGGCCGAGAGGTGCGCAGTTACGAGCTCTTCGCAACGGGACTGAATCGCTCCGCCATCGAACTCTACAAGAAGCGGGGGTACAAGGTTGTTGATGTTCGGATGTTACGGGGAGTTCTCTAGGCAAGAAGACCTCGATGCTTCGATAGGATGAATACCCAAGCACCGAGGTGGGTCTTTGCGTTTCACCCAAAAGTGAAGCGCCATATTCTAGAAGTCAGTCGGAGATGATGTGGGCCGACCACTTCAATTTGAGGCGCGAGCTATCAGACTTATTTCTGAAACACTCTCCTCATATTCACGGGCAGCGTTTAAACCGCCTCGCAATGATGATTATCGGCACCGATGCTGAGGTGTTGCGTGATTTTTTATAATTTTCTTATAACGGCGCACTTTATCGTGGGAAGAATTTTCTAACTATGCGAAAATAAAAGGTATTGACCAAAGTACGACAGATTTTATAAGTGCCGTTTTTTCTCTCATCAAGGAGCCGTCATGCCTCAGAAACTAAGCCCACTGAGGTTGAAAAAAGGCGAAGACAATCGCATCCGAGCCGGTCATCTTTGGATCTACAGCAATGAAATCTCTAAAGAAACGCCGCTCAAGGGGTTTGAGCCAGGACAACCTGTGGAGATTCAAACCGCTGGAGGCTCTCCGGTTGGTGTGGGTTACGTCAATCCGCATTCTCTGATTTGTGCGCGAGTGGTCAGCCGCAGTGTTCACCAGCCTCTCTCCAAGAACTTGTTGGTGAGTCGTATCGAACGTGCCCTCAAGTTACGAGAAGCAGTGTTTGACCAACCTTATTATCGGCTTGTTTACAGCGAGGGAGATTTTCTGCCGGGCCTGATTGTGGACCGTTACGGAGAAGTCTTGGTGGCTCAGCTCAATACCGCAGGGATGGATGCTCTTGCTGAAGATGTTCTTTTGGCTCTTTGTAAAGTCCTGGATCCTAAAGGTGTCCTGTGGCGCAATGACAGCAATGTTCGCGTCTTGGAAGGCTTGGAGAAGGAAGTTAGGGTTGCCGGGGGCGAAGTTCCCGAAAGCGTAACGGTTGTTGAAAATGGTGCGCTTTTTGAGGCGCCGCTTTTAACTGGACAAAAAACGGGTTGGTTTTATGACCAACGTGACAACCGCGCTCGGTTAAAGCGATACGTCAAAGATAAATCAGTCTTGGATGTTTGTTCTTACGTGGGCGGCTGGAGCATCACCAGCCTAATGATGGGGGCAAAATCTGCCACTGCGGTCGACCAATCCGAGCATGCTCTGAACTTCGCCATGCAGAGTGCAGAGAAAAATGGTGTCCAAGACCGTCTAACGACCATCCAGGATGATTGTTTTGCGGCGCTTAAAGCTCTCAAACGCAAGGGACGCAAATACGATGTGATTGTTGTGGATCCACCGGCCTTTATTAAGCGACGTAAAGATATCAAAGAGGGTATGCTGGCTTATCAGCGCTTGAATGCTCTTGCGATGGAATTGCTGGTTGAAGGCGGAATCTTGATCTCATGTTCTTGTTCATTCCATATGAATTTTCGAGATCTGCAGACAGCGGTGGCTCGCTCAGCGGCTAAATTAGGGCGCTCCATCCAGCTTCTCGAGCGTGGGAGACAATCCATTGATCACCCCTGTCATATGAACATTCCGGAGACGGAATACCTCAAGGCCATTTACTGCCGCTTGGTCTAAATCAAGTAGGTACCTGAAAATATTAGTCTTTTTGTTTTTGATCGTCTTTTGTCCTTAAACTTAAAAAGTGAGTAGTCACTTTTTAAGTTATGCTGTAAGGTGTGTTTCATGAATGCAGCAGCCAAACGTATGACCCAGCAAGAACGGTCCGCTCAAACGCAGCATAAGATTCTTCAGGCCACCATCGATTGTTTGGTTGAGTACGGATACGGCGGATTAACCACGAACTTGGTTTGTCGTCGGGCAGGGTGCTCTCAAGGGGCAATATTCAAGCATTTTCCAA
>CAZZDT010000622.1:0-3361 GCA_964652435.1 uncultured Bdellovibrionales bacterium | reverse complement strand
CCCAGCTTGAACGTAGGATCCGGAAAAATAAAAGACGACCATCATAGATAACGCTAGGCACAAACCAAGGGTAAATGCCGGTTTAAACATCAACATGGTCTCGTCAAAGCTGGGCTGATTTTTAAGCGCTTCACGCTTCAAATAATCTTCTTGAAGTACCTCGCCAATCACCACGGCGGCCCGCTCCACATCACTCACCGGAACGTCCAGGACCCACCAACCCTTTTTATCCGTAGGCAACCAACGGCCATCAATTCTCTCACTGACCAGAATGCCTTCGCATAGCTTTTGGAAGCTGCTGCTGCGTGATGTGAGAAAATGCAAAGAGATCTCCTAAGATCCTAAAAAATGACCATAATAAGGGCCTAAAGTGGCAAGAATTACATGACAAAACCGATGTTATCAGGCAAACGCAAGTAAAGCTTGTACCCGGAGAGCATGATGTCAACTGCACCAACTAAAGAACTTGAAACATTCCCAAACCCGAACCCGAAGCGCGACTATGAAATTCGCTTTGAGTGTCCGGAATTTACCTGCGTCTGTCCAAAAACCGGACAACCAGATTTCGCCACCATCCGCATCCGTTACACCCCGGACGAAAAGTGTGTTGAGCTTAAAAGCTTGAAGCTCTACCTCTGGTCCTATCGGGATGAAGGCGCTTTTCACGAAGCGATCACCAACAAGATCTTAGATGACCTTGTTGCCGCCACCGACCCGAGACATATGACCGTAGAAGGAGACTTTTACGTTCGCGGTGGAATCACCACTGTGGTTGTGGCCAGCCACAGCAAAGAAGGCTGATAAATCACAGATGAGTGAACAAGAACTGATCATAGGCTCTCGAGGCAGCGACCTTGCCCTCTGGCAAGCAAATTATGTCTCTGATCTGATTGCAGCCCCAACCCGGATTGAAATCATCAAGACCGCTGGCGACCGCATTCAGCATCTCTCCCTAGACAAAGTTGAGGGTAAGGGATTCTTCACCAAAGAAATTGAAGAGGCCCTGCTGGATAAACGGATCGATATTGCAGTTCACTCCTTTAAAGATCTGCCCATTGAAGGCCCTGAAGGGTTGAAGCTGGGTGCCATTCCTCCGCGTGCGCCGGTTCGTGATGTGATTGTGGTCAGAACCGCAGAACTCGTTCCAGATAAACTGTGGGGCCTTAAAGAAGGTGCCCGCGTGGGAACAAGTTCTCTGCGTCGCAAGGCACATATGCTGGCCAAACGACCAGATCTGGAGATGGTCGATATTCGGGGGAATGTTCCAACCCGGCTTGATAAAGTTCCAAGCGGTGAACTGGATGCTGTGGTGTTAGCCGAAGCTGGTTTGTCTCGACTGGGCTTTTTGGACAGAGCACAAGAGCTTAAGCTCACGATGGTCGCGGCGGAGATCGGTGATATTTGCCCTGCACCGGCTCAAGGAGCCCTGGCCATTCAAATTCGCAACGACGACGCACTCTCGCAGAAAGCCATTGAAACGTTGCACGATGCGGCTACCGCAGATTCCGTAGAGGCCGAGCGGCTTCTCTTGGGGTACTTCGGAGGTGGCTGTCATTTACCTTTAGGGGCCCACGGTTCCATAGACAATGGCTCCATGAAGCTCGAGGCTTTGGTTGCGGCGCCTGGTGGTGTCGAGTTTTTTAAAGCCTGTGCCACAGGAACCAACGCTCAAACCATTGCCGAAGAAGTTCACAAACAACTTTGCTCCCAAGGTGCTGATAAGTATCTGGGCAATCCATCAGGATCGTAATGATGAAGAATGAACGCTCACAAGCCCTTTATCAACGTGCTACTCAATTGATGCCCGGCGGTGTTAACTCACCGGTTCGTGCTTTTGGCTCCGTTGGAGGCTCACCGGTCTTTATCGAAAGCGCAGCTGGCAGCACCATTACCGACGCCGACGATAATACCTACACTGATTTCGTTTGTTCTTGGGGACCCTTGATTCTGGGTCACGCCCACGAGGCAGTCGTAAAAGCCATTCAAGAGGCTGCCGCAAAGGGTACAAGCTTCGGTGCGGCCACTGAAAAAGAAATCGAGCTGGCTCAACGGGTCACCGCGGCGGTTCCATCCGTTGAAGTCGTTCGATTCGTGAGCTCTGGAACCGAAGCAACCATGAGCGCACTGCGACTGGCCCGTGGTTTTACCGGGCGAGACCGGTGTATCAAATTCTCAGGGTGCTATCACGGACACACCGATGCATTTCTAACCGATGCTGGTTCCGGCGTAGCAACGCTTGGTATTCCTGGTTCCGCCGGTGTCCCGGAAGGAACAGCTCGCGATACCATCACTCTGCCCTATAACGATCTGGACACCTTAACCACCTACATGCGTGAGCATGGAGACCAGGTTGCTGCGATCATCCTAGAGCCTATTGCCTGCAATATGGGTATGGTTAAGCCCAAGGATGGTTTTCTCGAAGGCCTGCGAAAGGCCTGCGATGAAGCGGGTGCCCTCTTGATTTTCGACGAAGTCATCACAGGTTTTCGAGTTGCTTTAGGGGGCGCTCAAGAACTTTACGGGGTGAAGCCAGACCTTACGACCTTTGGTAAAATCATCGGCGCAGGTTTACCGGTTGGTGCTTACGGCGGCCGCGCAGATATCATGGCCAAAGTTGCTCCTCTTGGTCCTGTTTACCAGGCCGGAACACTCTCCGGAAATCCGCTTGCGATGGCCGCGGGTATCGCAGCGCTGGACGAATTGGCGAAACCGGGGGTCTATGAGTCGCTAGAAGAAAAAGGTGCATACTTCGAGAGAGGGCTAAGCACTTTGCTTGAAAAATACGGAAGGCCTGGGTTTTTAAATCGTTGTGGCTCTATCTTCTACTTGTGGATGGCACCCAGTGTAGAAACATGCCCTCGAAATTATGAAGAGATTAAGCGTGGCAACTCAGAGCTCTACGGCAAAGTGTTTCGGGCGCTGCTCAAACGCGGGGTTTATCTTGCACCGAGTGGTTTTGAAGTTGGGTTTATTTCAACCGCCCACACATTCGATGATCTCGACAAGACCTTGGAAGCCTTTGATGAAGCATTCGCTGAAGCCATCGGGGACAACCACAAACAAATGAGCCCAGCAAAAGCCGGGCCCATGTCGTGTTCAACACCGTATCAATGCACGCGCTGTAAATAATATCAGCGGCGAATTGTCCTAAAGCTTCTCGCTCAAGCGACGGTTAACTTCTCGCAGACGAGTTGAAAGTACCCGTGCGATGTTAACCACAACCCAGGTAAATCCATTGCGATAGTTTCGCGCAAAGACGTGTAGATTTTCGTTAGTCAATTGAAGAAGCTTTGCTCCTTCATTCGCCCGCACGGTTGCACTTCGGTACTCTTTATCGATCAAAGACATTTCACCGAAAAAC
>CAZZDT010000621.1:0-3363 GCA_964652435.1 uncultured Bdellovibrionales bacterium | reverse complement strand
CATTTTTCGCAACGACCAAGCAGCCACTGGTACCGCGATCAAGACGGTGAACAATGCCCGGCCGCAACTCCCCACCAATTCCCGATAAATCATCGCAGTGGTGTAAAAGCCCATGAACCAACGTTCCAGTAGGATGGCCTGCGCCAGGGTGCACCACAACATCGGGCGCTTTATTGATAACGATTAAATCGCTGTCCTCGTAAAGAACATCCAGATCCATCTCTTCGGGGATCAAATGGGTTGGAGCAGCCGGCGGTACAATCAAGCAAATGGTTTCTCCACCCTTTACCTTCATAGAGGGTTTGACGCTCAACTCATTCACTTTCAGCTGGCCTTGCTCAATCCATTGCCGCACTCTGTTCCGGCTCACGGTCACAAGTTGAGGTGGTAAATCGTCATCTTCCGCAGACTCAGCCAGAAGCTGCATCACCAAAGCATCGAGACGAGTGCCTGCCAAACTAAGTGGAACTGAAAGCTTAAGCTCTTGTTCAGACATAACGAGCGCTTACCAAATCGAAGAGGTGATCTGCCCTTTGGTTCGCAGAATGATGTCTACAATGGCGCGCTCATAAAAATTGCTGGTCGAACGAATACTTTCATCCACTCGACTCACATAAAGCGTTCGGCCCTCTTCGAGTTCATCGGCCAAAGCCTCAAAAAACGTATCGTTTTCAATCGCTTCAATGATGCGTTCCTCATTGTAGAGCGAAATATCCGACGCAATTGCTCGCGCTAAACGAACCGCTTTTTCAGGTTTGGTAATAGAAGCCATAAGACAGACTACTCCTGCACAAGTATAAGGGTCAAGCGATCCACTACGGGGTCAACTGCAAATCATCCACTTCATGAACCAAACGGCCATTGTCTTCAATCACCCAAATATCCAATTCGGAATCATCGTCCAAATTGTTCACGGCAACCGCTCGGAATGAGTCTTTGCGAACCGTGGGCACAAACTCGAAAGGTAAATTATGTTGAACCGTGCCATTTTCGTCACGAGCTTCAATAAAATCATCGTGGTCGAGATAGAGCGTATAGCGCCCATAGATCGGGTTGAAATCGAGTTCCGAAAACTTCCCGTATCGACCATTCTCCTCATGAAAACGTAACTGAACCCGTCGTAACTTGACGAGTTCATCTTGAGCCATTTCTTGAATCAATGATGTTTCTAAAGAGGAGCGATCCTCAAACCAATTTGCCAAAAACCAAATTTGCAAAACAAGAATCAAAACCCCAGCAACAATGGCGGCAATAGCTTGGCGAAAACCACTGTGAATGCGCAAAGGCTCGGGCAAGCCTGCATGTACAAAAGTACCCATCCCTATGCCCAGCAGCGAGAGCGGAAACAAAAGAGAACCCGCTAGACTCACGCTCAACGCCACGCGGCCTGTATTCTTCGCAATTCCGGCCGCGCGAAATGCACGAGTCCGTGTAGCAACCGCGGCCCGGTCGCTTGGAAAAGTAGAAGGGCCAGAGACATGGGGAATGACGTGCTCGGTTGCGCATACACAATAAGTATAAGGCTCATTGCGTGCTTCCCAAGTTGAAAGTTCAATTTGTTGCCCACATTTGAGGCACGTTAATCGCATTTGAAGCCCCGCTACCCTCGTTCGACAAGTTCCATAAAACTTGTCGCTACCCTCTCCGCATCGAGTCCAAGTGCCTGAGCATAAAGCGTGACAAAACCTCGCGTATAGACCTTTGCCGGCAGTGTGGCGTAATCATCAGCTTCAATGGCACGAAGATAACGCTTGGAGATTTTGGTCCTCGCAACCATATCATCCAAAGTCAAACCAGCTGTTTCACGCAATGTCTTCAATAAAGAACCACTGATATCTTTATCCGCTGTTAGCTCGGCTAGAATATCTGGCGTGAGAACAACAGCCGCCGGCTTGGAACTTTTAGGTTCGGGCTTCGGCTCGGTCATTGACTCATTTAAGGCACGTTGGGCTGCTCTTGAACGAGGCTCAGAATCGACCGGTGCTGCTCTTTCCGGCACCGCCTTCGTGCGCGCCCCGTAGCGACTCTGGTAGGTTGGACGAGCTGACTGAGACCGAAAATCTGATTCGTGAATGTCTTCGCCCGTATGGGACACACTGGCGTTGGCCTGCTCCACGGAGGTAACCACCCCAACCCGATGGTCAGGGGTGACGGAAGCTTGAGAGCTTACGGTCAACGAAGGATAACTCGAGTCATCTCCGTCATAGTTGGCTCGGCGGCCTGGATCACTCAAGGTCTCGAATGCCATCTGCACCCGTCGCCTACGACCGGCCAGCTCAGCGTCATCAACCATCGAATAGAGTGCTAGATAATCGGTTTCTATTTCAGCCAGGATGCGCTGATAGGCATCAAATACTTCTTGCTCTGTAGCATTGGCGCTCAGCCCCAGGACTTCATAAAGACTCTGTTTGTCGTCAAAATAAGTCACCAAGCGTTCCTCATAGTCCCAATGATGAAACTACCTCACGAATCCCACGACTGGCACCGCAATCAGGGTGAGCCACAAGAAGGGGCTGCCTGCGCCGTACGGATTTCCAAACGGCGTCGTCATACGGGATCGTTCCTAGAAATTCCATACCAATCCCAAAATACTTATGACACGCATTGGCGATAGCTCCACCGAGCTTATATTCCTGCTCCGTCCGCGCCTGATTCACCACAAGTTTTAATGGCATCCGCGTCAGCTCTTGATGCAAGAGTTCGCCTGCCTCTTCGTTACGCTCAGCAACGTAAGCCACCAAATCGGCCGGTGTTTTTAAGCCTCGGCTGTCAGGATCGGATATGGCGTCTCGTAGAAGTGGCTTGAAATTCCAGGAAGCCTGCAAATGCTTGAGCCGGCGATAGTAAGCGGCTTTGATGAAGCGATAAGCATTCTCAATGGATGTTGGTTCAGGAATCACCGTCAGAATCCCATGCTCGGCAATCAGGAAGAAATCGAGAATGTTAAACCCAGTTCCTCCACCAAGGTCGACAATCACATAGTCCACACCCAAGCGAGAAATCTCCCGCAGCAAACGCAACTTTTGAGTATATTTAGGATTGGCCGCTCCAAGCACATCCAAGGCACCGCTGATGAGTCCCAAACCTTCGTTATTCGTGGGTGTCACAACATCAGCGAGGTTTTCGACTTTGCGACCAATGAAATCGGAGAGCGTTTGAACCGGTGTTGGAATACCGAGACAAGTATGAAGATTTGCCCCACCGAGGTCTGCATCCACCAATACAACCTTGGCGCCTCGGCTGGCCAAATGCACACCCAGGTTTGCAGAGATCAAACTCTTACCAATGCCACCTTTCCCGCCACCAACTGCAATGACCTTTTGGCCTGGCTGTACAGCTTGCGCAAGTTGGTCGAGGGCGTTG
>CAZZDT010000620.1:0-3365 GCA_964652435.1 uncultured Bdellovibrionales bacterium | reverse complement strand
CTTCGCGTTGTCCCATGCACCACCAGCGTTTGACTGGAAGATAGCAAGCAGAACGCCCGCAACAGTTACACCAACCAGAAGGCCTGCAAGTGCTTCTGCACTTACCAAGAAGCCTACGAGTACTGGTGTGATAACTGCAATCAAGCCTGGAAGAACCATGCTCTTAAGAGCAGCGCCGGTTGCGATATCAACACACTTGGCGTGTTCTGCAGTAGCAGTACCTTCCATGAGGCCTGGAATATCTTTGAACTGACGACGAACTTCTTGAATCATCGCCATGGCTGCATCACCAACTGCTGTCATCGCGAGAGCAGAGAAGAGGAATGGAAGCATTCCGCCGATGAATACACCGCAAAGAACGGTTGGGTCAGATACGTCAATCGCGCCTACCTTAGCTGATGTCTTGTAAGCTCCGAAGAGTGCAAGTGCGGTAAGAGCAGCTGATCCGATTGCAAATCCTTTACCGATAGCAGCAGTGGTGTTTCCAACTGCATCAAGCTTATCAGTCTTTTCACGTACGCCAGGCTCAAGTCCTGCCATCTCAGCGATACCACCTGCGTTATCAGCAATCGGTCCGTAAGCATCAACAGCGAGCTGAATGCCTGTTGTTGAAAGCATACCAAGAGCAGCCATTGCGATTCCGTAAAGACCAGCTTGTCCGTGGGCAATCATGATAGCCGCACAGATGAAGATGATTGGAAGTGCTGTAGACTGCATACCGAGAGCGATACCAGCAATGATGTTGGTGGCTGAACCGGTTTCACTTTGAGCAGCAATGCCTTGAGCAGGCTTAGTCTTGTCAGAAGTGTAGTACTCAGTAACTTTACCAATCAAAACACCAGCAACCAGACCGGCGATGATAGCAGTGAAGATACCAGTTGCAGTGTATTCAACTTTGCCAGAAGCAGTGAATTCAACAACGCCGGCAGGAAGAATCTGCTGAGTGATGAACCAAGTTGAAATGATCATCAGAGCTGAAGAGATGTACATACCCATGTCCAGCGCGTGCTGTGGGTTTCCACCTTCTTTTACTTTAACGAAGAATGTTCCGATAACTGAAACAACGATTCCAGCAGCAGCAACCAAGAGTGGGAAGAAGATAGCTGAACGCTGAGCGCTCAAAGCATCTCCAGATACGCCAGCTGCCTGCAAGCTTGCCCATGCAGCTGCACCGAGTGCCATCGCCGCAATGATTGAACCAACATAAGATTCGAAAAGGTCAGCACCCATACCAGCAACATCACCTACGTTGTCACCAACGTTATCAGCGATAACTGCAGGGTTACGTGGGTCGTCTTCAGGAATGCCTGCTTCAACCTTACCAACAAGGTCAGCACCAACGTCAGCTGCTTTGGTAAAGATACCGCCGCCAACACGTGCAAACAATGCGATAGAAGAAGCACCCATTGAGAATCCGCTTACGACTGCAACGATGCGCTGCCAGTCGCCGCTGATTCCGCCAACGTTCGCTTCGCTAAGAAGAAGCGTTAGGCCTGCAACACCGCAGACACCAAGGCCTACAACGCTCATACCCATTACGGTACCACCAGAGAACGCTACACCGAGTGCCTCTGAAAGGCCGGTACGAGCAGCGTTAGTAGTACGTACGTTTGCAGAAGTTGCGATGCGCATTCCGAAGTAACCGGCCATTGCTGAGCAAATCGCACCGATAAGGAACGCTACTGCAACAAGCCAGTGCGAGTCTGCACTGCCGTTGTTCGCTACACCGAGGAGCGCAGCTACAACAACCGCGAAAACCGCAAGAATACGGTACTCACGGTTCAAGAACGCCATTGCGCCCTCACGGATGTGTCCGGAAATTTCACGCATCTTGTCGGTACCGACATCGTGCTTGTTAACCCATTTGGTTTTCACAAATGCAAAGATAAGGGCGATTACACCAGCAACGGGTGTAAAAAAGAAGAGCTGTTGAGCTAAAGACACGTTGGTCTCCTCCAGTTGTTTATTTCGAACTTCCGTTGAATCGACTCATGGCTTCTTTCACACCATGTTCGATAATCAACTCCACGGCACTTGCCGCATCCTCGATAGCTTCGTCAATGAGTTGCCGGGTTTTTTTATCGAAAGGTCCCAGAACATGATCTGCGCCCCGTCCGACTCTCGGCGGCTTTCCTATACCAAGCCTGACCCGATGAAAATCTTTTCCCAAGTGTTCGATGATGGATCTTAGACCGTTGTGACCTCCGTGGCCTCCACTGGTCTTAATCTTCACCGTACCTGGTTCAAAATCGAGTTCATCGTGAATCACGATTAAGCTCGATGGCTCCTCTTTGTAAAATCTGAGCTGAGGTCCAATAGAATCACCGCTTAAATTCATGAAAGTCTGCGGTTTACTCAGGAGCACCTCGGCTCCAGCGATTGTTCCCTTGGCTACTTCACCCTTTTTCCAGTTTTTATAAACAGGATATCTGTGGCGACTTGCCAACAGGTCCACCGCATCAAAGCCTACATTGTGCTTTGTCCCGTCGTATTTCTTACCGGGATTTCCGAGGCCAGCGACCAGGATCATGGGTTGGACCTGTTAAGAGGTAGGAATCTTACTTCTTCTTCTTGTCTTCTTCTGCCTTAACGCGGCCAGCTTTAGGAGCAACAACCATTGCAACAGCGTGATTATCATCAGCTGTAGGTGTTACGCCTTCTGGAAGGTCAAGGTTCTCAAGATTAATCGTTTCACTCAGGTCCATGCCTGCTGTGTCGATAACCAACAAGTCAGGAATCTTGCCTGGCAAGCCAGTAAGCATAACCGAGCGGCGTAGAGCACGGAATGTTCCGCCCTTAACAACGCCTTTTGGACGTCCGGTGAACTCGAGTGGTACTGAAAGGCTAACAGGCGCAGTTACATCAACGCTCCAAAAGTCTACGTGAAGTAGCTTGTTGCGGAATGCATCAACCTGAACGTCTTTAATGAGCGCAGGGATGGTCTCTCCACCTTCAATATCAATGTGATAGAGGTGGCTTAGCCCGTAATGCAGGCGAGATTTTGCGAACTCTTTTGGATCGATGCTGAAGTAAACAGGCTCACGACCTTTGCCATAAGCAATTGCAGGTGCTTTTCCTGCTGCGCGTAGCTTTCGTGCTCCACCTTTTCCTGATGGGTCGCGTGAGACAGCTTTAAATGTATCAATAACTTCGGACATAACGTCACTCCTCTACAATCAATTCCTGCCCTTAAACAAAGAGAGAACTGACAGACTCTCCTAAATGAATGCGCCGCATGGCCTTGGCCAAAAGCGGGGCAATAGACAGAACTTCGATTTTCCCGCACTTTTTCGCTTCTTCCGTAAGCGGAATCGTGTCGGTCACAATTAATTTTTCGATGGGTGAATCCACCAAGCGCTCAATGG
>CAZZDT010000619.1:0-3370 GCA_964652435.1 uncultured Bdellovibrionales bacterium | reverse complement strand
GACTGCTTGTAACAACGATGATGGCTGTTGTGCTCCTGGATGTAACGCCCTTAACGATAATGATTGTACACCGAGCTGTGGCAACGGCGTTGTGGAATTAGGTGAGTTCTGTGACGGTGACTGTGCGACCGAATGTTACGATGGCGTTGCCTGTACCACCGATGGCTCCACAGGCAGTGCTGATACCTGCGACTTCAGATGTGAATTTTCTCCCGTTGAGAGTTGCGTAAACGATGATGGATGCTGCGCACCGGGTTGTGATTCAAACAACGATAACGATTGCTCACCAACCTGCGGAAACGGTTCGGTTGAAGCTGGCGAAGTCTGTGATGGCAATTGTCCGGATACATGCGACGATGCAAACAGCTGCACTGTAGATGCGTTGGTTGGAAGTGCTGAGTCCTGCAGCGCTTCATGCACCTACACGCCTATCGATGCTTGTGGTGATGGTGACGGTTGCTGTCCTTCAGGTTGTAACATTTTAAGCGATAACGATTGCTCACCAAGCTGCGGCGATGGTGTGGTGAACGAAGGTGAAACCTGCGACGGCAATTGTTCTGAGACCTGCCAAGATGGAAATGCGTGTACTATTGATGTGAGAACAGGTTCATCCGCTCAGTGTAATGTGGACTGTTCCTACACGGCGATTACGGCCTGTCAAAGCGATGATGGTTGTTGTCCCGGCGGTTGTGATTCTTCAACAGATAGTGATTGTTCCGATACCTGTGGCAACGGCGTCATCGAGTTGGGTGAAGCTTGTGACGGTAATTGTCCTACCACTTGTGAGGACAACAATGCATGTACCACTGATACCCTGGTGGGCGCCGCTGAATCCTGTAGCGCGGCTTGCAGTTATAATGTGATTGACATCTGTACCGACAATGATGGCTGTTGCCCGTCGGGTTGTGACCCTGCTGATGATAACGATTGTTCGACCACGTGTGGTGACAGTGTGGTGGACCCAGGCGAAACTTGTGACGGCAATTGCCCAGATAGCTGTGATGATAACAATGCTTGTACTGTGGATAGCTTCACTGGAAGTGAGCTGACTTGTAGCTTGGTTTGCTTTAATCAGCCCGTTGTTGCTTGTGAGGATAACGATGGTTGCTGTGGCCCAGCCTGTAACGAAACCATAGACAACGATTGCCCACCAGTTTGCGGTAATGGGATTGTTGAGACCGGGGAAGACTGCGACGATGGCAATACCGAAGATGATGGCAATGGTTGCTCGGTAACATGTGAACGCCAGGGCAGCTGCGGTGATAGCTCTGTGCAGTCTTATTTCGAGACTTGCGACGACGGGTTTGCCGATGCTTGCGGTAGCTGCAACGCCGACTGTTCCGACGTTGGGTCAGGTTCCACGTGCGGTGATGGCGAAACCTGTCCTGAGTTTGAAACCTGTGATGACGGTTACACCGATGCTTGCGGTACGTGTAATATAGATTGTTCTGCCGCCGGTACTGGTTCTACGTGCGGCGATGGCGTGATGTGCCCTGAACTCGAAGCTTGTGACGACGGATTTGCCGATGCTTGTGGTTCTTGTAACGCAGATTGCTCGGGAGATGGCTCTGGGGCTCTTTGTGGTGATGGCGAAACTTGCCCAGAGTTTGAATCCTGTGACGATGGTTATTTAGATGCCTGCGGTACATGCAACGCCGATTGCAGTGGCGCAGGATTGGGCAGTGTCTGCGGTGATGCCGAAATCTGTCCGGAAACCGAAAACTGCGATGATGGTTACGCCGATGCTTGTGGCAGCTGTAATGCGGATTGCAGTGGCGTGGGTACTGGCACTCAATGCGGTGATGGCGAATATTGTCCCGAGTTCGAATTCTGTGACGATGGCTTCAACGATTCTTGCGGCAGTTGCAACACCACATGCTCTGGAATGGGATCCGGCGCTGTTTGTGGTGATGGGGAGTCTTGTCCCGAGTTTGAAGTTTGCGACGATGGTTTTACTGACTTTTGTGGAAGTTGTAATGCCGATTGCAGCGGCGCGGGTGTCGAAAGCACTTGCGGTGATGGATTTGTTTGTCCTGAATTCGAATTCTGCGATGACGGCTACACCGATACTTGCGGCGATTGTAACGCTGATTGTAGTGGTCCCGGTGAGATGCCTTGGTGCGGTGATGGTGAAGTTTGCCCGCAATACGAAGTTTGTGATGATGGGTATGCTGATGCTTGCGGCAGTTGCTCGGATGATTGCAGTGAACCTGGTCTAGGAGCCATTTGTGGTGACGGTATTGTTTGCCCCGAGCTAGAAGTTTGTGACGATGGTTTTACCGATGCTTGTGGTAGCTGTAATGCTGATTGTTCTGGAGCCGGTTCTGGCTCAATTTGTGGAGACGGCGAAACCTGCCCTGAGTTAGAAACCTGTGACGATGGTTTTTCTGACGCTTGTGGTAGTTGCAATGCTGACTGTTCTGGTGCGGGAAGTGGTGCCACCTGCGGTGACTCCGAGTTCTGTCCCGAACTTGAAGCCTGCGACGACGGCTATACCGATGCTTGCGGTACTTGTAATACTGATTGCTCTGGGGCTGGAGCAGGCTCTATCTGTGGCGACAGTGAAGTCTGTCCTGAATTAGAAAATTGCGATGATGGTTATGCCGATGCATGCGGCTCTTGCAATGCTGATTGCAGTGGTGTTGGTTCGGGAGCCACCTGCGGTGATGGTGAACATTGCCCTGAACTAGAAGCCTGCGACGATGGTTACACCGATCAGTGCGGTACCTGTAACATGACTTGTAGCGGTGCCGGCCAGGGCGCAACTTGTGGCGATGGCGTGATGTGTCCTGAACTGGAAACCTGTGATGACGGTTTCGCGGATGCCTGCGGTTCTTGCAACGCTGATTGCTCTGGTGATGGTTCCGGTGCCACCTGCGGTGATGGCTCTTATTGCCCTGAACTCGAGGCTTGTGATGACGGCCACAACGATGCTTGCGGCAGCTGTAATGCTGATTGCTCCGGTGCTGGTTCTGGTGCTACCTGCGGTGATGGTGCGGTCTGTCCCGAACTCGAATTTTGCGATGATGGTTTTGCAGATGCTTGCGGTACGTGCAATGCCGACTGTTCGGCAGCGGGTGCTGGTGCCACCTGTGGTGATGGCGAAACCTGCCCCGAGCTCGAAGCTTGTGATGATGGTGCAACCGATGCCTGCGGTACTTGCAATGCTGATTGTTCGGCCGGTGGTCTAGGAGCGGTATGCGGCGACGGCATTGTTTGTCCAGAGCTTGAAGCTTGTGACGATGGATTCACTGACGCTTGCGGTAGCTGTAACGCCGATTGTACTGGGCCTGGTACGGGTGCCACCTGTGGTGATGGAGAAACGTGCCCAGAACTCGAGGCTTGCGATGATGGCTTTGCCGACGCTTGC
>CAZZDT010000618.1:0-3372 GCA_964652435.1 uncultured Bdellovibrionales bacterium | reverse complement strand
CGCCGACATGTTTTCCATACCACCGGCGACGACGGTTTGCCATTCTCCGGCTTTGATGCCGTTGTTGGCATCCATAACCGCCCGTAGGCCAGAACCACATACTTTGTGGAGGGTAATAGCACCGGCGCTCTTCGGGAGACCTCCGTAGATCGCAGCTTGTCGTGCTGGTGCTTGGCCGATACCGGCTTGGAGTACATTGCCCATAATGACTTGCTCGATTTGATCAGGCGCAATGCCCGCATTTTCTACGGCCGATGAAATCGCCGCGGCTCCCAGCTTTGGGGCACTCACACCGGCTAAGGCGCCTTGGAAACGGCCGATAGGGGTTCTTTTTGCAGAAATAATAACAACTTCAGTCATGATGAGTCTCCCTGGTAGAGTTGGCTTTTTACAAGCGGGCACGTCCTACCAGATCCCTAATGAACCTGCCAGACCTCGCGGTACGGTCATTTTTTTTCGTTCGCGGTTTTTAGGTTTTTGATAAAAAAAGTGAATCTTTGCTAACACAAACGTTGACGTCGGCGTCTTTGCTGTGTACTTACGGCCTCCCGGCGGGTCGTTAGCTCAGTTGGTAGAGCATCGGACTTTTAATCCGGTGGCCCAGGGTTCGAGCCCCTGACGACCCACCATTTTCCCCCTTCCGCCGAATTGTTATCTTGACCACAAGCGCTAAGCTTGCGGTTTGTCCAGGAATATCCTCTTGACCTGACGCGTTGCGTATTTGTTTGCAAAAGGGCGTTTGCCTAGCCTTCGAGTTAGTGTAAGAGCCTCTAACAACTGGATGAAATGTGACATGAGGAGGCTACGGTGTCTGATCCTGCGCTCAGAGAATTTAATGAACTTAAAAGAGAGGTCGTGGAGGCCCGTAATCAGTCCATTAAGACCGATAATCAGATCAAGAATTTATCCCTTGATATGAAGGGTTTCGAAACTCGGTTCGATAATCTCGAGAAAAGAGCTCGTTTTGCCACGCTTGGTGCTTACGCGATTGTTGCCATCACCATTTCGGTTGCAGCATATTTCGTGTCTTCTATTTCAATAGAGGGTATTCGAGATAATGCGTTCCAAGCGGCTCAGGATGCGGAGCGGCTGAAGCAGGAACTTGCGGCTCGGTCGACGGAGCTGGATGCCCGCCTAAAGCGCGTGGCAGACGAAGCGAAGGTTAAGTCTCAGGCGCAGAGCATGGCCATGGAGCTGCTGAGTCACCTCAAGGCCAATCGCAAGAGTGAGGCAGCTCGACTTTTGCCTGAGCTGGATATGGATCTGCTATCGCCGCTTGAACAGTCTACAGTTGGGCCCGTCCTTACGGCATTTCAAACCGAAGCTGGTGAGGAGGCGTATCGAAATGGTCGCAATTACCTCTCTGCCAGTCGCAAGACCGACGCGATTAAGTCATTTCGTGATTCTCTCCGCATTTCGCCTGAAGGCCGTTATGCGAATTCTGGTCGTTACCTCTTGGGTATTACACTGCGTGAAACTCGAAAATATTCGGAAGCAGTTCAAGTTTTTGAAACGATCCAGAAAAAAGAAACTGACCGAAACGTGATTGAAGAGGTGCTCTATTGGCACGGCTATTCACTCTTGAAAATTGGTGATGCCGATGGTGGTCGCAAGATTCTTGAGTCCGTGGTGGCCTCTGGCAGTCGTCACGCGAGTGCAGCTCAGACTCAACTGGCGGCATTAAACAAGCCAGTGACTGCGGCTCCTCAATAATAACCGGATTGTCGTCGAATCAGTTGAGGTTCCAATTGCGCTCTCGACAAACGGGAAGCAAAGCGTTCACAGCAGGACGATGCAACGGCCCATTGCTGGCTAGAATCCCGAACTGAGTATTCGCTACCGCTTTATTGTATCGAAGCGGCTCTCCACGAATATCTGTCATCTTGCCGCCGCCCGCTCGTAGAATGGCTTCTGGAGCACAGGTGTCCCATTCCATCATTCTGTCGGAAGTCGAAAGGTACATTTCGGCTTTTCCCATCACGATATAGGCGATTTTTAAGCCTACACTGCCTAAGGGCATCTCGTTCTCTACCCCGAGACGCTCGGCCACAGAACTCACTGTCGTCGACCGGTGTGAACGGGAAACCACCATGGAAGCCTGGCTGGGTTCGCTGCAAGCACTCAGCTCATGAACGATGGCCTTACCGTTTTGGACCACGCCCGTGGTGTTGTTAGCGCCCCAAAGCAGCAGCCCTTCGGTGGGTTGGTAAACAACCCCAAGTTGGGCTTCACCATCAATGGCTAATCCAATCATCACCACAAACATTCCATTTTTATCAATAAACTCTTTGGTCCCGTCTAGGGGATCAACACACCAAAGACGACGGTATGTTTGGCGTTCTGCGCTATCGGTAGATTCCTCCGCCAGAATCGCATCGTCAGGGAAGGCTTTGCTAATTCCTTCTACAATCAGAGCGTTAGCGTCTTTGTCTGCCGCTGTAACAGGGCTTTGGTCGCGTTTGATTTGCACTTCTGTGCCCGCGGCGTAGTGCTTCATGATGAGTTCGCCAGCTCTTTGGGCCAGTTCTATTGCGGTTTCGAGTTCCCGTGCCAGGGATAGGTTGCCGAATGTCGTCATAACCAGTAAGAGTCCTCGATAAATGAGTGAAGTTGGGGTTTATTTTGTATACTCTGCGGCTTGATTAAATACATCACTCGATATTGCGTCTATACCGTAGGTGAGAAAAAAGTAGGTGAAACAATGACCAGCAAGATCAAAAACCTGGTTCTTATCGCGAGCGGCAAAGGTGGCGTCGGTAAATCGACTGTGGCGACCAATGTGGCTTTGGCCTTGAACCATTTAGGTTATCGTACAGGGCTTTTGGATGCTGATATTTATGGCCCATCCATCCCGACGATGTTTGGCTCAGCGCCTCGGCCAGGGTCACCGGATGGCAAAACGATTGTTCCTGTCGAAAAATACGGCCTGAAGTTGATGTCCATGGGGTACATGGTCGATCCAGACGTAGCGATGGTTTGGCGCGGACCCATGCTTGCGGGTGCTGTTACCCAATTTATCAACGATGTGGATTGGGGAGAGCTGGACTATCTCGTATTCGACCTTCCGCCAGGCACCGGGGATATCCAGTTGAGCTTGGCGCAAAAAATCAAAGTAACGGGTAGCCTCTTGGTGACAACTCCGCAGGACGTTGCCCTTGCTGACGTGTATCGTGCTAAGTCTATGTTTGACCGCGTGCGTATACCGGTGACCGGTATCGTGGAAAACATGAGTTACTTTGTCGGTGACGATGGTAAGCGTTATGACATATTTGGAACCGGGGGCGGAGAGCGTGCAGCGGAAGACTTGGGTGTGCCATTGATGGGGCAAATTCCAATCGAACCGAAAGTTCGTGTCTGTGGCGATATGGGTGA
>CAZZDT010000617.1:0-3384 GCA_964652435.1 uncultured Bdellovibrionales bacterium | reverse complement strand
CGTATCAGAACGCCAACCTTGCTGAATCAGGTAATCAGACAAACGCATTCGGCTCCGCAGCCCCATCAACACCACCAAGGTAACGCTGTTAGGCGAAACACTTTTCAGAATGGGACTCCAAGATTCTCTCGTATGTCCAGAGAGCATTAAAAATGCCGGTGAGACACCCCTATGGGTCACGGGAATGCCCGCAAGCAAAGGTGCCGAGATAGCGCTGGTCACACCAGGAACGACTTCAAAAGGAATACCCGCTTTTGAAAGAGCGATGGCTTCTTCACCACCACGCCCCAAAACAAATGGGTCACCGCATTTAAGCCGAACAACATACTCACCGCGGCTGGCCGCCTTAATCATCAATGCTTCTATATCGTGTTGTTTGAACGATGGCCTTCCACCACGCTTACCAACATAAAAACGGCGAGCGTCAGGTGCTAAATTGAGAACCTCGGGGTCCACCAAAGCATCGTACAAAACCAAGTCCGCCTCTTGTAAACAACGAACGGCTTTCAGGGTTAATAATTCAGGGTCACCGGGACCGGCGCCAACCAAGGCAACACGTCCATTCATATTGAACCTCCATCAGACACACTACGGCCCAACACCGGCAAAGCTTTTTGCTTTTTGGGCGCTGCATGGATGCCGCATTCTGTCTTATTTGAGCCTCTCCAACGCCCAGCTCGGTCATCTTCCCCTGGCTTCACTGCTGAAGTACAAGGAAGGCAACCGATGCTGGGATACCCTTGGAGATGGAGTGGATTAAAGGGTACATCGTTTTGTCGCGCGTAGGACCAGACCATCTCTTTGGTCCACTTGACGAGCGGATTGACCTTCACCAGGTCAAATCGCTCGTCGTAACTTAAAACTGGGGCGAGGGCCCGGGTGGGACTCTGGTCACGCCGAATGGCACTGACCCATCCTGAAAATGACTTCAACTCATTTTGCAGAGGAATCACTTTACGAATTTCACAACATTGATTGGACTGTGTCTCCCAAAGATTCTCACCGTATTGCTCGTTTTGCTCCGCTACACTTGTTTGCGAGCGAACCCCTCGAATTTCCAGCCCATACCGTTTTTCAAGATCACTCCAAAGCTGATAGGTTTCTCGAAAGAACAATCCCGTATCCAATGTAAACACATCGATTCCCAGATTGTGCCGTCCGATCATGTCAATCAAGATGCAGCCTTCAAGCCCAAACCCCGTTCCAAACGTAACACGAGGCGAAAGCGTGGTAGCGGCCCACTCCAAAATAGCCTGAGGACTTTCATCTTCGAGCTGCTGACTTAGGCGCACCAATTCTGCTGGATCCTTAAGAGCCACAAGTGGTGATTCAACTTTGCGCTGCGCGGTCATCTCATCAATCTCCTAAACCAAACTCACACCGGTCATAACGAGAGCCAGCGATATTCCAGCTCGGACCAAAGAATCCGGTAAGCCCACACTCAAACGACTTCCCAAAATGACACCTGGTACACCGCCAACCAGAATGCTGGCCGCAATGGCCCACTGAATGTTTCCAGCAACGGTATGAATGAGTGCCCCAAGTGAAATAAGTAAAACGGCGTGTGCTAAATCGGTTCCAACAATACGCTTACCCTTCAGCCGCGTGGTGGTGGCTAAAACCAAGGCAACCAATGCGCCACTTCCAACCGAGGTAAGAGCAACCAAAATGCCCACCGCCACCCCGCTGACAATCAGGATATTGCGATGGCGATTTGCTTCTTCAAATCTTTGAAAAGCTGGGGCGAAACGTTTCACCAACCAAGGCTTGAAAATGCTAACGCAGGCAACCAGCAAAATGGCTGCACCAACCAATTGCTCGACCCGGTGACTGGCGTGCTGAGGCGAGTGACTGGCGAGAGAAAAGAAAGCAAGAGATGCCAACACCATGGCCGGCAAACTACCAAGGGCCAAGTACCCTACACGCTTCCAGTCGATTGTTTTCAGCCGGCTGTGCTCAGCGGTCCCCACAGCTTTGATTACAGCGGCGTAAACCAGGTCGGTGCCCAAGGCGGAAATGGGATCCATGCCCAATCCAAAGAGCAGAAAGGGCATCATCAAGGCCCCACCGCCAATGCCAACACAGCCCACCAAAACGCCAATGGCCAATCCTGCTACCGGTGCTATGTAAATCGCTTCCATATTCGCTGCTCAAAACTATTAAAACGACCCATTCGCCGAACCCGGGGTCCGAGTTTAAATATAATATAAGTGATTCGGTCACATATATAAGGCAGATACAAGCAGTCAAGTTTATGAAATTAAAAAAATGTTTTAAAATTAATAGCATAGAGCCATCTATCCGGCCGGAGAGGTACAGAAGTCCCAAAGGAAAATCGCCAAAGGAACAAAACTGTCAACGCGTCGCGTCTTTTTGCTCAGAATATTATTCGGCAAAATGGCCAATATTTCCAAATTAGTCGTTTATTCTTCGGGCAGATTTCAAGACGATCAAGTACATCCCACAGATCAAAAAGAGCATTGCCAAGGCAGGGTCTGAAGATTAGATACCTCTGCATCACTTAGGCGAAGGGGCGTATACGCCGTGTATAAGATAGGGCTCGGGAAGACAGAAATTAAACCCATTCCAACCGGTATTGGAATGCTTGGCTACGCCATCCCGGAACAAAAAGTCACCGGATATCGAAACGCCCTTCACGCTCGCGCTTTCATCATCGAGCACCCCGAAAGCAACACGCGCGTCGTTTATTGCCTGGCCGAACTTTGTTTCATGACACAAGCCATTCGGCATGGAGTCTTAGAGAAATTAAAACGCGATTATCCTGAATCGGGACTTCATGAACACAACGTCATGTTGGCTTCAACCCACACCCATTCAGGTCCGGCCGGCTATTCTCATTTCTTGCTATACAACATGACCGCGCCCGGCTTTGTCACTGAAGTTTATGATGTGATCGTCGAAAGCATCGTTGGCGCGATTGCTCAAGCCATGGAGCGCAGGGAACCAGGCCGCGTCTACTATTCGCAAGATGAGATTCCCAAGCATCAAAAAGTCGCATTCAACCGCTCACTCAAAGCTTACAACCAAAACCCCGAAGTCGATCCCGTGCCCAACGATGCTCGTAACGAAGCAGTCGACCGTAGCATGACTGTTTTGAGATTTGAGTCCCAAGATGGAACATCCCTGGGCATGTTCTCCTTTTTTGCGGTCCACTGCACCAGCTATCACTCAGACAATGGGCTCATCGACTCCGATAATAAGGGTGTTGCGTCACGTAAATTTGAAAAGTACGCCCAACGCACATGGGGACTCGATAACTTTGTAGCTGGCTTCGCGCAAACAACGGCTGGAGACGTCTCGCCCAATTATATCTGGGACAAAAAGCGCGGCATTATGGCTGGCGAGTTCGAGAGCGACGAAAAC
>CAZZDT010000616.1:0-3385 GCA_964652435.1 uncultured Bdellovibrionales bacterium | reverse complement strand
TGGGCATGGAAGAATCTGTGGTTCAGCGGGCCAGAGAGTGTTTGGAGGGGAGCGGTGCTCTGACCATTGCTCTGCAAAAGCTTGCGGAGCGAGAGCGATTACTTGAAGACCTCAAGGAGCAAGCTGAGGCAGAGAAGGCAAGACTGGCCGAAGAACTCGAAGCTGCTCGCGTAGAGAAGCAAGAACTTGAAAGTGCAAAGCTGAATGCTGAGGAGTTGGTACGGGCGGAAATGGCTGAAGAAATGAGCCAGATGGAGCAGCGTCTCAAGGAGATGATTGCGGGGCTTCAGAACAAACCGTCGATTCAAGCGACCCAAAAGGCACAAAAACAAATCAAAGCTCATCAGGAAGAATTGGCGAAGCAGCAGCAAAAATTAAAGGCCAAGAAAGCAGAGCGCGAAGCTCCCACCCCTCGTAAGAAAGTCGAGCTTAAGGTTGGGGCAAAGGTGCACGTACCTCGATTTAATAAAGATGCTGAGATTGTGGCCATTGATGGGAATATGGTTCAAGTGGCCGTTGGCCCAATGAAGATGCGAGTGGCCAGTGATGAACTGGTGGGCATTTCCGGCGGGAAGTCTCAAAAGTCCAGCGGTGGTGGTAAAAAGAAGTCTGAGCGACTTCCATCGACGGATGAAGAAGCGCAGCGTCGATTGGATTTACGGGGTGTGAGAGCCGACGATGTTGAAATGGATCTCATCGCATTCTTAGACCAGGCTTATTACAAGGGACCACCACAAATCACAGTGGTCCACGGCCATGGCAGTGGGGCGGTTCGCAACGTCGTTCACGAAGTACTCAATGCGTCGCCTTATGTGAAAGACTATCGGTACGGAGATCGCCATGAAGGTGGCGACGGAGCTACCATTGTAACCCTAGACGTTTGATTAAGCTTCAGCGGACACAGGGCCTCGAACAGGTAGGTGAATGGAGAAAGTCGTTCCCACTCCCGTTTGAGTTTTGAAATCCAATTTTCCTTGGTGCTTATCAACGACAATCGAGTGGGCAATGGCCAAGCCTTGTCCCGTGCCTTTACCGACCTCTTTGGTGGTGTAGAACGGTTCAAAGATTCTATCCTGAACCGTTTCCGGAATACCGGTACCAGAATCAGCGATATCAATACGGACCCAATCTTCGCTAAGCTTGTGGGTTGTGACACGAATGATGCCTCGGTTACTGGTTCCTTCATTGGCGTCGGCAATAGCGTGGCTTGCATTAACCAGAAGATTTAGAAACACCTGGTTCAGGTCACCCAGATTACATTGAACCGGTGGCAACTCGTTAAACTGTCGTTCCACATCGGCTACGTAGCGATACTCGTTTTGCGCCACGACCAAGGTGCTTTCTAAAGCACGGTTTAGGTCTGCTGGTTCCACGCCCAAAGTAGCATCTTTACGCGAGAACTCTTTCATGGCTCGAACGATTCGAGCGACGCGAGCAAGGCCTTCTTGAGTTCTTCCAAAAGCTTTGGGCATTTGTTCTTGTTGATACTCGAGGTCTGCTTCTTCTTTTGCATCTTCTAGATCGTCTTCTTGATCCTCGGAGAGCGTGCCCGGTGGCAACGATTGTACGATAGAATCGTAGGTTCCCAGCAAACTGTTGAAGTCTTGAAAGGATTGCTCGAGGTACGTGATGCTATCACCCACAAACTGAATGGGAGTGTTGATTTCGTGCGCGATACCGGCGGCAAGTTGCCCAACTGCTTCCAGTTTACGGGCATGCTGAAGTTCAATTTCCAGTCGTTTTTGCTCGGACACATCTGTCATGAAGATACTGATGGCATCGGGTTGACTGTGTCTGAAGTTGACCGCCAAACTCACCGTTGCCGTTTCGCGGGCATTGCGTTTGATATTCAGCTGAATCCGTTCGGAACGAGCAATGGGGCCTGGCTTGGCTTCCAAGCTGCGCAAGATATTCGTGATGGCGCTTTGTTCTTCTACGGTTGGTAGGTAATCATAGAGCTTTGAGCCAATGAGATCCTTTTCATGCTTTCCAAGCAAGAGGTTGGCTCGCGGGTTTGCATAACCAATGGCCCCACGTCTGTCGACAACGAGAACGGCATCGCCAGCTGAATCCAAGATAGCGCGGGTTTGTGCTTCAGAACGTGCAATGTCTTCCCACGCTTTGAGCAAGCGCTGGGCGGCTCTTAGGCGAACACGCAATTCACCTCCATGAACCGGTTTGGTGATATAATCGTCGGCTCCGGATTGAAGGCCTTCAACAATATCTTCTTTGCTGCCCAGGGAAGTAACCAGGATGCAGTAGACATAGTCGTTTTTCATCTTTTTGCGGATGAACTTAACGACTTCGGGGCCTGTGAGACCTGGCATGACCCAGTCTAGAATAGCGAGTCTTGGGTGCCCCGGAGCCAGCATATGCTTAAGTGCTTCCTCACCGGAGCTGGCCAACACATAATCGTAACCCCACTTGCGCAATTGTGCGCTGAGAATCAGTCGCTCTGTCCGAGAATCGTCGGCGACCAATATCTTCATGGGTTCGGTTGTGGCTGAATCACTTGGTGTATCGAGCCGGTTCATGGGTTCTCCGAATATTCTAGTCTAGCGTTCATTCGTCGCCGTAAAAAAACGATATCCGCTCGCTGCTTTCACTGCAATACAGTGCGTCGACCCCATCAGAGAGGGGCAGCAGAACTCAATGAACCAAAGTGCTCGGCACTCTAGCGAGAGGGAGGCTGATTTTTAGTCTACGAATGCTGAAAGAGTCTTCGCTCGCGACGGATGACGCAATTTACGAAGTGCTTTGGCTTCGATCTGACGAATACGCTCTCGAGTTACGTTGAAGTCTTGTCCAACTTCCTCAAGTGTATGATCGCTCTTTTCACCGACCCCAAACCGCATACGAAGAATTTTTTCTTCCCGTGGGGTTAGGGTAGAGAGTGCAGCTCTTACCTGGTCTGAGAGTTCGTTATTAACAGTCAAGTCGGCAGGGTTTGCTGCATGACGGTTTTCAATCAAATCACCCATAGAGGAGTCTTCATCTTCACCGATTGGTGCATCCAGAGAGACAGGTTCTTTGGTGATTTTCAGAACTTTCTGAACCTTTTCCAAAGGAAGGTCCATCTTCGCCGCAATCTCTTCTGGATCAGGCTCGCGTCCCATTTCTTGGAGCAGGTAGCGGCTGGTTCGCACAACCTTGTTGATGCTCTCGATCATGTGAACCGGGATGCGGATGGTCCGCGCCTGGTCGGCGATCGAGCGGGTGATGGCCTGGCGAATCCACCATGTGGCGTAGGTGGAGAACTTGAAGCCGCGGCGGAATTCGAACTTGTCGACGGCCTTCATCAGGCCGATGTTGCCTTCCTGAATCAGGTCCAGGAACTGCAGGCCGCGGTTGGTGTACTTCTTGGCGATGGAGATCACCAGGCGCA
>CAZZDT010000615.1:0-3388 GCA_964652435.1 uncultured Bdellovibrionales bacterium | reverse complement strand
GGTCTCATGGAGTCGGAGAGGTTTTATTCTAGGAATATTTCCGGGGCTCACCGACTTACCAATGGTAATACCCTCATTTGTGATGGACCCCATGGTCGGTTTTTTGAAGTTCAGCCCGATGGCACCATTGTTTGGGAATACATCAATCCAGTGATCAATGATGGTATTGTCGTCCAGGGAGAAAGTGTTCCTACCACTCAAAATGGTCAAAGGAACCCAGTGTTTCGAGCCACCCGAATTGAGCCAACCCATTCGGCGCTGTCTGGCCGAGAGTTGATGCCTCAAGGCTATATTGAGACCTCACCCTAAAGGGGTTTGCATTCTTCTCGCGGGTGGGTGATGAAATGTTTGAAGGCAGGAGAATCATGACCCACCGCATATTGATCATTGATGATGAACGAAACATCCATACCACTCTAGGCCGTGGTTTGGAACTTGAGGGTTTCAAAGTAGAATCAGCATTTACTGGAACTGAAGGTCTGACAAAGGCTGGATCATGGTCGCCTGATTTAATTCTCTTAGATTTGAAATTGCCGGACCAAAGTGGATTGGAAGTTCTCGACCAATTGATGATGTTCGAGGCGCCCCCCGCGGTGGTCATGATGAGTGGTCACGGAACACTGGAGTCAGCGGTTCAGGCAACTCGAAAAGGTGCCCTCGATTTTCTTGAGAAGCCGGTTGATATCGACCGACTTACACTTACGGTTGCCAATGCGCTTAAACTGGATGAATTGGGTAGAGCCTATTCAGGGATGCAACGGGTCATCGAGCGGCGTCATGGTATGGTGGGGCGTTCAGTGGCTATGCAGGAACTCTTGGCCCAAATCCACAGAGCTGCGCCTACCAAGGCATCAGTATTGATTACGGGGCAAAGTGGTGTGGGCAAGGAGCTGGTGGCGAAGGCGGTTCATGATTTGTCGCGCCGTAACCAAGGCACCTTTGTGAAAATGAATTGCGCAGCCATTGCTGAGAATCTTGTGGAATCGGAGCTATTTGGTCACGAAAAAGGAGCCTTCACGGGGGCCGAGCGCCGTCACCAGGGCCGCTTCGAACGCGCGCATGAAGGCACTTTATTTCTTGATGAGGTAGGGGAGATGCCGCTGGCGACCCAGGCTCGTTTATTGCGAGTGCTTCAGGAAGGTGAACTGGAACGCGTGGGTGGCAGTGGGCTGGTGCAGGTGAATGTTCGGATCATTGCTGCGACGAACCGTGACCTTCCTAAAGAGGTTGAAGAAGGTAGATTTCGAGAAGACTTGTATTACCGTTTGAATGTGGTGCCCATTCAGGTGCCAGCCCTCAAAGACCGGTTAGATGATGTGCCTGAGTTGGCCGCGTATCTTCTGACTTTGGCTATCGCTGAACACGAGTTGGAGCATAGAGAATTTTCTGAATCGGCTTTGAGTACGTTAGAGGCTTATGCTTGGCCAGGTAATGTTCGGGAGCTGGCCCATACCGTTGCCAGGCTTGCAATTATGTCCTTGGGTCCCGTGATAGATGCTGACGAGGTGAAGCGAGCGTTGCCAGGTGGTTATAAACCAGTGGAGCTTACGGGGGTGCCGGACGAGGGACAGCTTTACCCATTGCTTGAGAGTTTTGAGCGGCAAATCATCGAGAGCCGCTTAAAGCGTTTTGATGGAAAAGTATCCAAGGCTGCCGCAGACCTTGGTTTGGAACGCAGTCACCTCTACAAGAAGATGCAAAAGCTTGGCCTTAAGCGCTAAATTCAGTTGTGTCTGAGCGCCCACAGCTTGCGGATGTGACTTGTGTCTAAATCGACACAAAGTCCTATTTCTTACCCCAATTCTTAACGAAATTACTTCATTTTTTCAGTTTTCCCGTTTTGGCACGGAACCTGAATAGTCATGAATATCAACCCCCTAATGGTTTAGACGAGGAGATATTTATGAAGTTTGTTGCCCCCCCTGTTTCTATGGTTCGCTCATCGGTCTTGATGGTCGCGCTTTCACTCACTTATGGATGCAATGATAGCGATGCACGTCGGCACGTTGCATCAGCAGTTGAAGACCCAAGCCCTACGGTTCATCGTTCAGTGAAAATTGGACCACAGCATGATGTGTCGCGAACCGGTGGTCATGGTTTTGAAAGTGCCGAATTGATTGTCGAGGAAAAGAGTGCAGTTCACTCTGGTTTTAAGCTTGCACCTCTACCGGATGCTGAGCCAACTCTTTTTGAGCGTGAAGCCATCATCGATGTTGAAGATACCGATACTGACTTTTTTGCGGATGCCCAGGCTTTGATGGAGGAAGAGCGGGTAGAGGATGCAGTGATCGCTTACCGTAAAGCATTGGGTAAAGATGGTGAGAATGCTGAAATCTGGTTCAAGCTTGGACGAGCATACAACATGTTGGGTAAAGATACTCGAGGCATGGAATGCTTGGAAGAAGCCATCGATTACAAAAGTGATCATGCCGGTGCATACTCGACCATGGTGAGAGTGATGCTTGACCGAGATGAGAACAAGTCAGCTCTGTCTTACGCAAAGACATTACGTGAAATTGAGCCTAAGAGCTTTCGAAGTGCTTTCTTGCTGGGGCGTTCATACGCTCGCTTAAAGATGTGGAAAGAATCGGTTGCGGCTTTCGAAGAGAGTTTGGAGGAAGACCCGGAGCATCTGTGGGCGAACAATAACCTTGGCTATTCTGCTTTACAGATTGGTGAATACGAAATGGCTGTCTTTGCCTACGAGGTTGCCACGGGATTGGAAGGCGCCAGACCATCGATGTTTAATGGATTGGGTTACGCCTACGAACGACTTGGGGAGCCTGTTCACGCCATGGTTGCCTATGACGCGGCCATCGAGATGAACCCACGCTTTGTTAAAGCTGTGATCAATCGCGAGCGCATGGCAGCCAAGCTGACCCCTGAACAACAAGACGAATACGCTGCCTTCCAACTTGAACTTCCACCATTGGATACAGAAGCGGTGGAAGAAAAG
Source organism: uncultured Bdellovibrionales bacterium (assembly GCA_964652435.1). Classification (GTDB taxonomy): domain Bacteria; phylum Myxococcota; class XYA12-FULL-58-9; order XYA12-FULL-58-9; family JABJBS01; genus JABJBS01. The sequence continues at coordinate 432 of CAZZDT010000615.1, read as the reverse complement.
CCTGTAGCGACCGCATCAGCTGCAACCGCTGGCGGTGGTGATTCTGTCGATGCTGGGGATGCTGGATTCGCCAGTGCTCCTGCTGATGAAACTCAGAGCCCATAAGTTCTGAGAGGTCTCCTTGGGCTCCCTGTGGATTTCGCTTCCCGTTCAAATCTTTTCCGCAGGGAGCCATTCTTTTTGAATTCTTGAATAAAACTACTTTCTTCTAAGGGTACCGAATGTGATAACGTTCATTATGGTTTCCGAAACACGTTCCAACAATTATCCACCTTTGCGGTGGATTTTTGTGTTTCTTCTACTGGCGGTATCTGGGGTGAATTCAGCCCATGCGGCGGATGTTGTTGCCATGGACAGTTTTGTGGACCGTGTAGCCAAGGCAGTTGAAGAACGAATCGAAGAGCATGATCTTGGACAGACCCTTGAGCTCGT
>CAZZDT010000614.1:0-3389 GCA_964652435.1 uncultured Bdellovibrionales bacterium | reverse complement strand
CTGAGGCCGTCGATGGTTCCTGAACGTGCTGAAGGCTTTTTGGTCTTGCGCTTTTTAGTAGACGCTTTAGACTTTTTCGGCGGCAGCTTGGGGCTCACGTCCACGGAAATAAGGGTCAAGCTGTCGAGCAATGCTTGCTCAGCTTTGACCTCTTCCGGGGTTGGTTCTTGCCCTTGGTTCAAATCTAATTTTGCTACATTCGTGGTCATCCTTGAATACCTAAATCTCCGGGCTGAGACGCAACTATCCGAGTAGGTGCGTCCCATGTCGTTAGACGGCTGATGTCGTGAATGTATTCACTGGTGATTCAGGGCTAAGAACACTTTGGGCATAGTATTCTGTGTCCCCACGATCCTCTGAGCACGCTCACGGACGATGCCTTACCCCCTGGGGAGGGTCTCTTAGTTATAGAATCGACTAATTTTTCACAAAATCAACCCGATAACTGAAGAAAACCAAATAAAACGGTAAGACCAAAGGTAGGTAAATGTAGGTAATTACGAAGAATTAGCGGTTGTGAACGAGAATTTTGTTTCCAGCTTGGAAACAAACCTCGATTTTATTCCCACTGAGCTCTTTCATGACCACGCCGAGGCCGAATGTCTTGTGATCGAGGACGTCATCGGGAACGAAGGCTTCCGTTGCACGATAAGGTCGGCTCTTGGAGATGTCGCGGTTACTCATGACCATATCAAAGCTTTGAATGGGGGCAGCCTTGGCGGCGGCACGCTTAGTACCTGGCGTCTTTCGAACAGCCTTCTTTTTCTGGGGTTTACCGACATCGCCTCGGTATTTGTGCTTGGACTGACAGGTTTTACACACAACCATCGCAGGTCGAAGGCCGTCCATGGCAATGATGACATGAGCCAGTTCCATGCCGCACTTTCCGCAGTGAGAATCGATATCGCTTCCAGCGCCAAATTTTTTTGTCATCACACTCATGTTTATTACGTCTCCATGCCGGTATTTCCGGGTTTTTCGATCAACTTCTTATATCATAAACGGTCAGTTTAGGGGGAGGGGGTGTTCTTCACTCCGTTTTCGGTTACTTATCCGTTATGGCTGTCTACACACATTTATCGGAGAGTGAACTCCGTCGATACATCCAGGTTTTCTCGGTCGGGGAACTTATTGAAGCCCGGGGTATCAGTGCAGGCACGATCAACACGATATATGAAATTAACACAACTCATGGACGCTTCATTTTACGCATTTTAGAAGGTCGAACGCGATCGGATGCACGTTTTGAGGAAGAGTTGATCGTTCATCTCACCAACAACGCACTCAAGGTGCCCAAAATGATGGGCGTGAGCAAAGGTGGGCATGTTGTCTCAATCAATCCCCGCCAGCAACTTTCGATATTTGAATACCTACCGGGTCGCGAGGTTGGTGTTTTTGAGGTTACGGATGATCATTGCATGCAGGTGGGTCGCTTTTTGAGCGATATGCATGTGGCTTGCCGTGATTTGGGGCGCCGCCGTCGCAACCGTTTTGATCTCGACCGGTTGATGGAGATTTTGTCCGACTGCGAAAAGGTTGATGTGTCTGAGGAGATTTCTTCTGAACTCAAGCTTATTCGTCAGCAGCTCGAGGAGCATAAGCCACCGAAACATCTTCCGAAGGGCATTGTTCACGGAGATCTCTTCATCGACAATGTACGGTTCAGTCACGGTGACCTATGTGGTGTCTTGGATTTTGAAATGGCTTCGACGGGAGCACTTAGTTACGACATTGCGGTAGCTTTATGTGATTGGGCATTTAGCCAAAACAAGCTTATTCCGTCGCGAGCTCGTGCTTTGGTTGCTGGTTATGTAGAAAATCGTCGATTAACACCGGCTGAGAAAAAAGCTCTGTTTGGGCTTTGCCTCTTTGCAGCAACGCGATTTGAATTGACGCGCGTGCACGATTTCGAAGTCATCGTCTCACCCGACGCAGATCGCCTGTACAAGGACTACCGTCACTTTAAAGATAGACTGAAGTCGTTTCAGGAAATGGGTAAAGAGAGATTTGAGGCAGAAATTTTGATGCCCGCGTGTGCAGGCACCTAAATTTTTTAGGTTTCTGGAAAGCCTTATAGACCGGCTTTGATCACCCAGCGACCTTGTTCGTTCATCAAGAATTCGATGCGATTGAAGTCTTTGTGGGTTTCCCACATATCCCCAGAGTCGAGTCCAAGTTTAGCGCGAGCGTTGTATCGAACATCGGCCCATGCAGAGTCACCGTCCACCTCGATGTTATGGATTTCAAAAGTGAGGTAAACCTCTTGAGCCACTTTGAGGCTGTTGGGGATAATTTTCTCAGTGAGGTGCTGGTATCCGTAGTCGTCACTTTGATCGATGGTTCCCATATCTTCGAAGTATTCAGAAGAAACCAAAGCAATGATTTTGTCGGCATCTCGTTCCTGCATGGCGGTGCGATATGTTTTGAGCACTTCAAGGACTGCACGGTTTTCCTCGGTGTCGGGAACAGTGGTTCCTTCGATGGTGCCATGAGCGCAACCAATGGCTGTGCAGGCTAGAGCAATGAGTAAGCTTGAAATCAGGTTGTTCATATTGTCCTACCTCGAACGCAAAATCTTTGAGTGCTGGTATCGTATAATTACCAAAATGTCGCAAGGACATGAAAAAATATGTGTTTTTAAATGGAAATGCTTGGTTTTGGTCGATTATTCCCGACTTTTCTACCTTAATTGGTGCCTTTTCGATTGGGATCTTGAAATGGAAGAGGCCCCGGGTCGTTGACACAGGCGGGACACCTCAGCATAAACCGGCCCCATGGTTAAAATAGCAGTTATTCCCGGTGATGGTATTGGTGTTGAAGTCACAGATGAGGCCATGAAGGTGCTTCAGGTTGTGAACGAAAAGTATTCGCTTGGCGTCGAACTTGAGCATCTTGATTATGGTGCAGAGCGATATCTCAAAGACGGTACAACGTTGCCCGAAGGGGAGATCGACAGGTTTCGCAAAGAGATTGATGCGGTCTATCTAGGAGCCCTCGGGGATCCTCGTATTCCCGATATGATTCATGGACGCGAAATCTTGCTGGGTATGCGCTTTGAGCTGGACCTATTCATAAACTTCCGTCCCGTTCGCTGTTTTTCAGATGCTCTTTGTCCTTTGAAAAACAAGAAGGCCAGCGACATCAATTTCACTGTTTTCCGTGAAAATACCGAGGGTATTTATGTTGGAATGGGTGGGAATTTTAAAAAAGGGACACCTCACGAAGTTGCCATCAATGAGGACGTAAACACCCGTATGGGCGTTGAGCGTATCATTCGAGCCGCGTTTGCTTTTGCTAAGGCTAAGGGACATTCCAAGGTCACCATGGCTGATAAGAGCAATGCAATTCGCTACGCCCATGATTTGTGGCAGCGAGTTTTTGCTGAAGTA
>CAZZDT010000613.1:0-3393 GCA_964652435.1 uncultured Bdellovibrionales bacterium | reverse complement strand
TGATGACCAGGATTTGGTGATCGATAAAGACTGGATGGAGAAATTAGAGATTATTTCCAAGCGGCGTGAAACGGTTGAAAAGCTTTTAGAAAAAGCTCAGGCCAACAAAGCCGATGTAAAAGCCTCTATTTATGAACGCGTTTATCAAGATTATCAAAAACGCCTTGAAGCCATCGAGCAGGATTTGCAGCCAGTAGCGCAGCATATTCATTTGGAATTGACTGAGATCGAAGCGCTGGAGTCCAAGATTAGAGCGCGTTTGGATTTGGTTGAAGATGAGATCGAAGAACAAACATTTCGTTCCAAGGTGGGTGAATTCTCCAAGAAAGAACTGAACGAAAAGGTAAACGCATTGGCGGGAGTTAAAGACCGCTTATCCCATCAAGTTGAGGTAGCCACCGCAACTTACGCTGGTTGTACGCTTTATCTTGGCGATGCATGGAGAACATCTGAACTTGGAGTATCGCATGATGAGAAGCCATTGGCGGCTGATACTGGCGTAGATGGTGCTGGTCTGGTGTGGGCCGATTTAGGTACAGCAGAAGCTCAACCAGAAGCGGCTCAAGAACCAGTGGTAGAAGCGGAAGCGAAGCCGGAAGCATCACCCGCGGTAGAAGCGGCGACTGAGACAAAGGCAGAGCCTGTTGAAGAAGCTGCTGCGGTTCTGCCTGTATCTGACGAGCAGACGGAAGTACGCGCTAAGTTGGCAGCTTGTTTGCAATTGATCAATGCCAAGGGCGAAGCAGAGACCTACGAGTTAGGTAAAGAAGGCCTCTTTATTGGCAAGAGCAATGTGAATGATGTGGTCATTAAGAAGGCCGGCATCTCACGTCGCCATGCGCGGGTAGCGTGGTTGGAGGATGGTGAGTACACGGTTCAGGATTTGTCTGGTCGTGGTATTGGCGTCAACGGCCAAATGACCGAGCAGGCTACAATCAAGCATGGTGATACCATTACCGTAGGTAAGGTTGAGCTGGAGCTGATTGCCCAAGCATAATCTGAAATTTGGCGGGGGGCGGGTTATTTGAGTAAACGCTTTGGGCTGATCCAAAGTTTTAAATAACCCGGCTGAACCTTCAAAGACGGATTGAATCCCCAATCCAATTCCCCATCGACATTAAAGAAAAATGGTTTCGAATCTTCAAAGCTGACAGATTCGATAAATTCTGCGCTCATATCTTTTGCTTCGAGATGCTTGCCACTGAAAATCGATGGGAAGAGTCCAAAGAGTTTCAGGCGACTTTGAATTTCCGAACATACAAAAAAGAGCCGACCATCGTTGACGCGAACCGGTGGAGCCATTTCCATGGCCCCGCCCGTAAATCTCGAGTTTGAAATACATACAAGGTTGCTCGAAAAGCTGCGGGCTTTGCCGTTGATCAGCGTGGATAAGGGCGTGGGTCGATGAACAAAAAGTTTAATGAGTGTTGCCACGGTATAATTGAGGCTTCCAAAAAAGCGCATCTTAATGGCCAGCGCGGCAATTTCCGCAATGAGCCCCAGGCCCCATATATTGAAACTTAGTCTTTGTAAGGCGCGGCCCGGCTCAGTGGGTTTGGCTGGATTGTATTCGCGGTAGGAGCACATCCCAACATCCACGGCTGTGGATTCCTGATTTTGCACAGCTTCAAAAATGGCATCTCTGGCTGCTTCATAGGTGTGGGCATCAAAGTCGCGCAGGAAACTGTTGCCGGATCCTCCGGGTAAGAGCCCCACCGGTGTTTCCAGTGGTTTGAAGTCGTGGAGTTCGGCCAGGCCTTGCAGGCACTCAGAAAAGGTTCCATCGCCTCCCATAAAAATCTGGATGCCTTCAGGGTCGAAAGTTTCTTTGGCCGCGACCCGAATGTCTTCGTAGTTTCGGGTTGGGCGCAGCGTGACCTCGGTGTCGAATTTATCTTTCCAGTCTTGAGCAAACCGATGGGCAGTTTTTTCACCGCGTCCTCGGCCGCTGCCTGGATTGTATACAAGCGATGCTTTGGCTGAACTCATGGTAGTTAGACTATGTGGATGCGGAGTTTTCAGCAAACCCGTTGAGGCAAACTCGCCTGATGTAGGGTTTTAGGATAGTGTTTCAGAGAATCCCCGAAGGCATGGGGAGTATGAGGTGAGATAGATATGCACGCATTGGTCGTGATCACCGCCGAAGAAGAAATCCCCACCTTAATGGAGTGGGCGCGGTGGTTTGAAGACAAAGGTGATGGAGAAGATGTTGATGTGCTTTGCGCGCTATTGGCAAAGCAAGAGCAGGAAGTTCAATCGCTTACTCCCGGCACAGAGCATGACCATCCTTTGATTCAAAAAGTTCTTCATCAGGCGGCTGAAATCGACAAGGGAATGGGCGTCAAATCCTACCGTGGTTCCAGGTTCATCGATGTCATCCGCAAGATGATTGTCAAAAACGGAGTGGACCTGGTGGTTATCTCCAACACGGAAACCGCGCGGGCCCGTTTTGGTGAAGAGTCCAGTCTGGCCGCAGTATTGGTGAGCGAGGCGCATTGCGATGTAATGGTGGTGGACGTAAACCGGCCACCTAAGAATTGTCGGAACATCCTGGTTCCGTTGAGCGAAGATCCTCACGCCGAGCGAGCCTTGCAAATTGGGCGAGAGCTTGCTGACCGATACGATGGAACCGTAACTGCACTTTATGTGGGTGAACCAGATTCCGACGACGCGATGCCTTGGGCTCAGCGCCGATTGAATCGCTATCTGGAAAAGACGGGTTTAGGGCAGTCGCGTGTGATTCGTTCCGAGGTCCGGGTTGCCGAAGCGGTGGTGCCAGAGGTCGTAAACCTTTTGCCGGGCGATTACGATATGGTTTTGGTAAGCGCCACCGATAAAGCGCTTTTGGAAAAACGCGGCGGCGTATCGTCGAAGATTCTAGAGGCGGCGCCTGGAGCGGCCATTGCTACCTTAAGAAGCGAAACGCCTTTGGTTGAGAAAACGCGGCGGTTTCTCAATACTTGGTTGCAACAGTTTTTGCCGCATCTAAGCCGCGATGCTCGATTGGACTTATTTGACCACCTGAAACAAGGTTCTCGAGCTGGCGTAGATTTTATCATGCTGATGGGGCTCGCCACGGCCATTGCCAGTTTGGGACTGATTCAAAACTCTGGTGCGGTGGTCATTGGTGCCATGTTGGTGGCGCCGCTGATGACACCCATGATTGGTGCTGGATTGGGTTTGGTTCAAGGCAACCAAATCATGGTTCGGGTGGCCAGCCGTTCCATCTTGGTTGGTTTTTTGCTTGCCCTTGCGGTGGGTTTCTTTTTTGGCATCACCACGCCAACCATGCCCGAGTTAAACGCTCAGCTTTTAGGCCGTACCAATCCAAACTTACTCGATTTGTGGATTGCACTCTTTAGTGGCGTGGCGGCAGCTTATGCACTGGCAAGG
>CAZZDT010000612.1:0-3396 GCA_964652435.1 uncultured Bdellovibrionales bacterium | reverse complement strand
TGGGAAATACTGCTCGAAGGTAACAACATTTCTATCCTGAACGTGCAAACCTATGAAATTCAGACCAGTAGAAGTCCATTTAAAGTTTGGAGGCACGGGCTTCCCCTTGATATTCCATTTCACATTTCCAGTAACATCCCACGAACCATCTTCTTGAATGTTCCCAAGTTTTACTAAATATGAAGCGTTACCTACTAGCCTTTGTAAATTTGAAGAACTTCCTAAAGCTTTACTCCATCTGACCCATCTACTTTTGGTCAGAGTTGGCACATCAGGATCTTTAATGAATTGATCTGATTTAACAATGGGTTTCCATAACCAAATTTCTGTAATGTTGGAATTAAGATCAGGCAATGAAGAGATGTCTGTGTATGATGAGTCAACGGTCAAATACACACCATTCCACCCGGGTTTTAAGTTAATGTTTTGCGTTGCCCATTGTCCCAACACTGATTCAACAGGCAAAAAACAAATTGCCCAAAACAAAAATAAGGATTTTTTATTAATTTGAAGCATTATTTCTTTCTATACAAATGCCATGTTTTTTGCGGATCTAAGAGTTTAGTTCTAGAAATTCGAGATGGAAATGCACCTGTCTGATTATTTAAGTATGCTAAACCACCGAATATAATTAAATTTTGACCGGACCAAGCCGCTGTATGATCTGTCCTTCCAATTATACCCCCTTTAGAATTCAAGTAACGCCACTTGTCTTGCTTATAGTCGTAAGCATAACCATATCTTGAGAAACCGTTGTTCAACCTTCCTCCAAATAATAAAATTTCATCACCTGTGAAGCTAGCTGAATGGTCGTACACAGGTTTTGGTGCATTATTTTCTGAGAGCGAAACGACATCTGCATTAATATTGTCCTTTTGCACTATCTGATTGTTATTAAAATCTATATCCAGCTTAAATCCATTATTTATTGGCTCTCCGTTAATATCCTTACCACCTATTATAAAAATGCTATCGTCTATCAATGTTGCGGTGTGATTTGACCTAGCTATTGGTACTAAATTTAAATAGTTAAGCTTTGCCCACTTGTCAGTAGTAGGATCATAAATCCAACCATCATTAAGGGGCCCATTTTCGCTTTCTCCCCCCCAAATAAATAAATATTTTCCAGAAATCACTAAAGCAGCATGATTCTTTCTTTTTTGCGGAGATTCACCTGGTTCGCTGTTTATAGGTTTCCACTCTTTCGTCAAAAAACTATATACACCACCGCCGGTAACTAGATCAAAATCGTTTTCTCCACCCCACACTAAAAATTTATTGCCAATAACAAGAGCTGAATGATTTTTTCTGGGAACTAGCAATCTAAATGAAGTTTTAAGGGATGTTGAATCTAACCATTCATCACTTTTTATATTATATATACCTCCATCACTTAAAACATTACCATCTACATCTGCCCCACCCCAAATAATCATATTATCTCGATAAATGCTGGCTGAATGATTAATTCTTGGAGTAGGGGCATCGAGCAAGGTGACTTCAGACCATATATCTGAACCTGCGTTGTAAATCCAACCTGAGTTAGTTAATCTGTTTTTTAATGGCGACCCACCCCAAATAAGCATTTGATAACTTTCCAAGCTTTCCTCTCCATAGGATATCGACGAATGACCAATTAATGGTGGGGGCTCATTTATATTTGAAGCGCTGATCCATGGTTTAGCATTAATGGTTCCAAATTTACCAAACCCAAAATTGAGTAATTTCTCGTCTTTCGGGTCATCGGACACAAGCGTCATACCAGCAAAATCGCTTGATAAATTACCGATATCTATGCTTTTGTCAGCTATGCTATCTGCAACTTTTGCCCTAATCGAATACGGTACACTTGTGAACTTTTCGTCAGGTTCTAATAGATCAAAATTTTGACCGTCAGAACTAAACCAAATTCTTAAATACGCATCCTTTACAGGAAATAATGAATCTGGAATTTTTTTCATGGGAGCAGCACCAAGAGTAACACTAAAAACTCCATTCTTATCTGGAAAAATAACTTTAACAGAACTTAATGGTTCATTTCCATTTACGCTGCTTGAATCATTACTCCAGTATGACCTCTCCCCTGACTCATCTACGATAGCAAATTTAAAATCACCAGATGCCTGACTGAAATTCTCTCCATTTTTGACAAGACTAATCTGGCCCTGATAATTAAATTCAGCAGATTGGCAAATTACGTTAATAAATGCAAAAGATAAAACAAAAATTAACTTAAAAACTCTCACTTTAGTTTTTACCCTCCAGTAAATTAATTATCTCTTTGTGGTTTCTTTCACGAGCTGCATCAATAGGTTTTAAACCTAATTTTGGACCGACTTTCACTTCAGCATCCTTGTTTGCGCCGATGGATAATAAAGTTTTACATAAACCCAGCTGCCCAGAATAAGCCGCGAGGTGAAGTGCTGTTACACCGTCAGTATCACTCGAGTTCGGATCGGCTTTCATTTTGAGAAGCTTCATAGATAGATCTTCATTCCCTGTTTTTATAGCCTCCATTAAGGCATTTCTACCTTTGAATCCCTTCGCATCTATATCAGCGCCAGATTTAACCAGAATATCTACCATTTCAGATTGATGCCCATGACTCTCTTTATGGTCATGATCCCCCGAGTCTCCATGAGTATGCTGAGGAGAAGTGACAGCCATTATCAAGGGGGATTGAGAATTAATAGACTTAAGCTCCACATTGGCCTTATTAGATAAAATAATATTGAGCAATTCTGTATCTTGTATGCCAATTGCCATATGAATAGGCGCATAACCTTCAGATGTAACATTAACAATTTCAGGAAACACCTTACAAAAACTATCAATTAATTTTAGAAATTTTACCCTTTGCGACTTACTAAAATTATCACCATATGAATTTTCAATAAATTTATTGATTGCATTGATTAACAAATCGTCGCCAGGTAAATTAAGTTCAATATTTTCTTCAGACGCGCAGTAATCAAAGATCTCAAAACTGCCATTAGACGCAATTGCACTTATAAATTTACCACCATTTGGCAATTCTGAATAAAGATTAAAACCAAGTTTTATTTGTTTTTTAAAAGCAGGTAAATCGTCATTAATAATTGCATTTAAAATAATATCGGCGTCTCCCTGCTCTTTCGGCTTGCTGACAATTGGATTAATCACCTCTGACGCTACAGCTCCTTGGGACTCAAGAAACTTAATGGTTTTTTCGTTTCCCAGCAAAAGAGCGTGATTCAGCGGAGTGAGTTTGTCATTGTCCAATAAATTTATTTTTGCCCGATTATTAATTAAAATTTCTATTATTTCAAAGCGACCGTTTGAAGCTGCGTAATGAAGAGGTGTTCGCCCAAGTTTATCGGTTGCATTCACATCAGCATTTTCAGATAAAAGTTTTTT
>CAZZDT010000611.1:0-3398 GCA_964652435.1 uncultured Bdellovibrionales bacterium | reverse complement strand
AATGGGACGAGATGGCAATACCCCGGAGTGGGTTCAGCACATCGCATTTGAGTTAGGAACCTTAGAAGAACTCTTCGCAGCCAAGGAGCGCTTGGTCAAAGCCGGCATTGATGTTTTGGGGCCGACCAACCACGGTATTTTCAAGAGCATCTATTTCTTTGATCCCAATGGGCACCGCATTGAATTGGCGGCTAACACCTGTACCGACGAGCAAATGAAAAGCTTAAATGAAGTAGCCGAAGAAATGCTTGAAGAATGGAGCCAAACCAAACGAGCTCCCCGGCATGCAGCTTGGCTCCATGAACTGGCAGCAGAAGAGGTCTAATCTTCTATTCAACGGTGAATCCAATAGTGCGGAGGGTACGCTCTTCATCCTCAAATTGAACAGTTAGCTCGTAACTACCGGCAGACAGACGACCCGCAGGTCTTGTTTGTATTACGCTGTTCCCCGGCTCAATGCTCTCCAAGAGAACCTCATCTGAACACGTCATTGGATACTGCGCCGTACTACCAGCAAACGTGTTGTAGACATCAAAGTTACTAACCAAGCAATCTTTTTCAGAACGATAGGTTAACGCTTGAGAGCAGCTGTTCTCAATGACTCCGACCACGGTAATATAGTCACCACTGTTACAGCTTGTGCAGGAACCTGATTCATCGCGCACCGCCGCCCTCAACTCAATCGTACAGTCAGTGGAATTTGAATCTGTATTCTGACTATCCGTATTCGACTCGGCACTTTGGCCATCTTCGGAAGTATTGTCATCAACAGAATCAACAGAATCAACAGAATCATCTCCCTCATCGAGGGAATCACTGTTAGCGTCCTCGCTGCTATCCGCAGTCCCGTTGGTATGCTCATCCTCCGCATCCGTTGAACCGCTTATGTCCTCAGTCGTGTTAGTGGGATCAGCTTCGTTGTTTAAGTTAGCTTCCTCTCCTTCATTTCCCACTGATGATGCAGAAGACTCCTCTTCATACTCATCGTAAAAGTCGACGTTCGCTGAACCGCAGCCAACGAGTAGGAGTGCCAATAGGCCGCCCCCAATTATTCGTAACTTAAAAAAATCATGCACGTTATCGAAGGATCTCATAAACAAACTCCTAGTCTCGACTCATTAGAGGAAAAACAACGTCGTATGTCAGCTGCTCAGAATTATAGTGACAGGCCATGCAAGTATAGGGACTCGTACCAACGGAGAATTCTACGCGAGCACGAAATTCCCCTCGACTGCTGATGTTCCCGTTCGGCATATACGCTAGGAACTCGAGCATCCCATCATCTCGATACCCTTGCATAATCACCTCTGTCTCGTGAACAACTCCATCGCGAATGGTTTCCGCGATGTAAATTCCTAATTCCGGATTACGCCGAATTCTCCGGGGATAGATTTTAGGATAGCTATCCTCAAGCATAAACCATGGCCATAACGTATAATCACCGAAGAGTGCTTTGAATGAATCAAGGTCAGCAGGTAAGCCCCGATAGCAATAATAAAAGTGATACAAACCGCGGCGCAATTCACGGAGGTCTACTTGAGTTGGTGTTGCAGAACGCCCAAGCGCGAGAAGCACTGCACGTCCGATATCTCCGAGCGCAGCAAGATCATCTCGCTTTAGAGTCTCAACTTGCGACAAGTCTAACATATAAGCAATAAGCGAAAGGTCCATCTCGTAGAGACTGCTCAAATTATAGGTCTCTGGTAATGAACCGATCTCCAAAGCTTCCAAACGTGCTAGATAATCCTCATCTGCTTCAGTAACATGCGACTTAAGAGCGGGGCCATCGAACGTGGCACCACAACTGGCTGGTTCAAACACATATGCATTATCTTCGCTCTCTTGCGTAGAGAGACCGCTGCATGACCAAGCGGTCATTGCCCAGAGAATTGTAAGCCCGTAGAGGCATCTCGCGTTTTGTGTCATCCCGTCCCTGACCTTGCGATATCTGTCGAAGCTGTGATTTGCCCATGGCGTCCCCAGGCGGCATGTTCTTAACCGACCGAAAATAAACCCGCAAGTAGAATATCGATTTTATAGCAAAATACGATCGGGCCATTCATTACTACAAATATCCAATTATTCTAATGACTTAGAAATTAAGAACCCAAGTCCCAGGCCCATTTAAGATAGAGATCCACCCGGTCCCAACCGGTCATCTGAGTCGCAGGACTCAAGAGCGAGGCCGATTCAAAATCGATAACCGTACCCTGGCCGCTGATAATCAAATCATCGAGCAGCTTATAATCAATGCTGGCGCGAAGGACTCGGTTGTCCAACCCATCCAAGAGAATGCCCATGACCATGACCGCAAGAGATTCATTCAAGAACTGATTCGTCCACATGACTGCGTTCTGCGTCATCAACTCTGAATCTCGGTTCGCCGGAATCATCCCACCATTCTCGGGCAAGACATCTTTCGGCATATAAACCACAACCGACTCGAGCATGAAGGTCCCGAACGACTCGTGGTTATAATCCAGACCCACAAGCGCCTTGAGCATATCTCGAGGCAACAAAGCAACCTCATCGATACTCATCGGCATTGCATCCCAAGACCAAGAGAGTTCTGTTTTTAGAAGAACAGAACCTAAAGTTTGAGTAAGCGAACAGCCAACAAAGGGGTACTTTATGTAATCGACTTCTCCGGTCGGCACTGGTGCGAGGTCGAGAAACTCAATTTGAGGAATCGGATTGCGGTCGTAAACCTGACCACCCATCACGGAAACAGAACCACCGGGTGTTTGTATGGACCAACGGCCCGCTATCTCAGATGGGTCCCACACATGTTTCTTTTCAAAATCAAAACCACCTGTGAGCGAGTATGGATGATTACCATCCACCACTCGATTCATCTGCGGCCATCCATGCCACACCAAGCTCAAGGTCTGTTTGCCAAGATACGCATCCACTCGGGCACCAACTTGCCCCATTCGATACTGTTCCGGCCGAGCAAAAAAACCTTCCGTGGTATCCGCGGCCGTCAATATATCAAGCACCGGAATCAAATCACCGGTGCTCCAAACGGTCATGAACTGACCCACTTCAATGCTTACGTGCTCAAAGGCATAGCTGTAACTAAGTGAACGTGGAATCGCGACCACGGCATAGTCTTTAGCAACATCATCGCGACCTTCTAGCCAATGAGCGGTGTTCAGTTCTACATCGCCCTCACCCGCTAACCGCCCCCAGCTACCGGACCAATCCAAAACAAATGTAGAGAGCACTTCCAAAGAGACAAGCTGTTTAGGCTCACCAACTTGGTAGCCAGCACCAAATCCTAACGATCCGCGCAGCGGAAAAGACCAGCTGGGTTCTTCTTCGAAGTCTTCGCCAAAATCAAAATCATCGGCCCAAAGAGGCGGCGCTACGAGAAACACCGCAAGCAGCGCGACCAA
>CAZZDT010000610.1:0-3399 GCA_964652435.1 uncultured Bdellovibrionales bacterium | reverse complement strand
TCAATAAAGAATATCTCATCGGCCGATATTTCAGTTTGGGCTGGGAGCTTTTTGCCCGGTTCACTCGAGACTTTTCAACGCTAGAGGGTATCGAGCAAGCAGATATGTCTCCTTTGGAGCCAGCCACCAGCGGTGACCGTCTTACGTTTGGTGCTTACTTCTTTATTCGCAGTTATCTTTTCTAAAGTGAGATACTTTTTGATGCTTCGTTTAAAACATATTCACTTCGGTTTTTGGGTATGCCTTTTATCGCTTACCGTAGGTTGCGCCGGTCAAAAGCAGGCAGGGTACCAGCGCGTGCAAAATATACCTGTGGGCAAATATAAGAACCCAGTCGAACTCACAACGAAGTCCGGTGATACACTGCGCGGTGAGCAGCTCTTTAAAGATAAGCATGAAGTGGCGATTCAAGTGTTTGGCCAAGAGGGCAGTCTCACATTCCCATTGGACAACGTGCGCTCTGTGGAACCTTTGGATGTGTTCTCCATGGTTTGGGTGGAGCCTAAGCAAGAGGTGCCGTCGCGGTGGCGGTTGTTACCGTCGGCGTTGGTACCCGGCAGCGGTCAGCTTTGGTATCGAGGCGCCGATGATTGGCAAGGCTGGACTCAGCTTGGGACCTATGTAGCGGCCTTGAGTGTGATTATAGCCTCATTGCAAACAACAAGTTTAGATTCGGACTCTCCGGTCGTGCAAGGTGCGACCATCGCTTTAACCGGAGCGTTGTTTTGGTCTTGGGGCGATGCTTTGGTTGCGGCGTTTGATGAAGATGAACCGGCGAGGTAGGTTGCCCTTCTTTAGTCAAAATCACTTTGCAGTGTGATTTGAATAGAACGGGCCGGTTGCGGAATCAGTGAGTTGTAGCTTCCACTGCTGCCTTGCCAAGATTCTGTGCCGTCTTCACCCATAACCATTTCGCCCGGGGTATCACCGGCCGTGGCGCCGTTGACGCCAGGGTGGAAATAGACTGCATTGAACAGGTTGCCCACCCGCAGTCCCAAATTAAGACCGTCCATCACAAAGTTTCGGTACGTTAAGTTGATATCCATGGTGGCAAATGCATCCACCGATTCAACCGGATTGGAGGCCACCGTAGGTCTTGCGGAATAAAAACGAGCCAGAACCGTTGAGGTGAGAGACTGCGTGAAGTTCACTTGAGCACCGGCCCACGCTTTGATGCGAGAGATATCACCCACGCGGCACTCGCGGCCGTATTCGTAGTCATCGTCTACATTGCCTAGAATGTGGTCGGTGGTGCTGATGTTTGTGCAAAGCTTATTGCCGGAGTCTTGCTTGGCCCAAGGCAGCCACGTGAGGTACACCCAAGTTCGAACCGAGCGAATCCAAGATGGGTTGAAGGTTTTCATGAGCCCGATATCAACGCCCATGATTTGTTGCTTGTTGGCATTGTCGAATCGCCCGTCCACAACGTCAATGACGTCTGAGTTCCAGGTCATATAAGGACTAAGCTGAATGCTCAGGTTGTCTTTGTTGTAGTAGATACCTGCTTCCACACTGGTTGCTTTTTCGGGCAGGAGATCTGGGTTGGATTGGGTGCTGGCGGCAAAAGTCATCTGGCGAGGCACAGGCATAGCAAATGCGCTGCCGAAGAGAAGTTTCCAAGTCCAGGCTTCACCGGCTTGCCCAACGTAAGCCAGGCGAAATGCGTTGCTGGTTTCGCCTTTGCGGTATTCTTCGCGAACACCGATATCGATGCGCTGGCTTGGGGTCAGCATGTATTTGAGCAAACCAAAGGCGGCCACATTGTATTGCCGGATGCGCCCTTCAGGACTGGCATCGGTCAGTGAGGTAGTAGAGGGAGCTTCATCACCTGAAAGATTCGAGCTTGCTTTGGCCCAGCCAAGGCCGAGGTCGTCGCGGCCTATCAGCAGTCCTGAAATCACTGAGAGACGGTCATTGGTTTTGAAGAGTCCGGGGTCAAAGGTGTAATCGGTGACGGCTTGGAGATCGGCTGAAGTATTGTGGGAGATGTAGCGGTTGAGGATGGCATCGCCAGAAGAGCTGCTTCTTAAGAGCAGTGAGTTTTCGTTGGGCCATATGCTGCCGCGGTATCGAACCAACACACTGGATGACCACTGACCGCTGGTAAAATGGGTGCGGGCAAAGATGTTGTAAAACGTATCCGACCATATGGCTGCATTTTGAAATCTGTCAGCGGCAAATTGATAACCGGTTCCTCTACGGCTCTTGTAGTATTGAATGCCGATTTCAAGCCGGTTCATTTCAAATCGAAAATCTGCACCGAGGTGATTGTAAGGAGAGCGAAACGAGCCAGAAACTCGGGGGTATTTTTCCAGGAAAGATTCACCCCATACATCGGGATTGCCGTAGTACGCATCTTTGGACCACTCATAGGCATCGCTGTTGGTGCCATCTACTCGGCCATGGTCAAAGCGGGTGCTTAAAGACAATCGGAAATCTTTGTTGATGTGCTCAAAGTTCACATCTCCGATATGACGGTAGTTGGTGATGGCGTTTAAGCCGCCCTGGGGAGCACGTGAACCGACAAAGCCCGAAACATGGGTGCCGGCAGAGCGAAGCTCGCGTTTGGTAATGACTTGAACAATACCCATCAATGCATTGGCCCCGTGCATGAGGGAGCCTGGCCCGTAAAAGATTTCGACACGCTCAATATTAGACATAGGCACCAGCATCCGCGCATTTCCGTATAGGTGGTCATGCCAAGGAATACCGTCAATCATGAAAAGAAAATGGTCTTGCCATGTATCTCTTCGGCCTCGCCAGTAAGTTCGAAGCCAGGATGCACCTTCGGGACGAACCACATCGATGCCGGGAAGGTCGTTAAAAATTTCCGACAACTCCATGTAGCCTCGTTCTCGCAGTTCACGGCCCGTAAGCGTGATGTTCCAGGCAGGAGCCATCAGTGAACTCTCGTAGACTCTTGAACCCGACACAACGGGGGTGTGCATCAACTCGTCGAGGTTGGAGTCAGCATCTTCAAGACCGTGGAGTCGTCGTACTGCGCGGCCCAAAGTTTCGGGATGCTTCTGGTGGTGGTTGAGGCCCGTTGCACGGCTGCGGGACAAGGTTTTGTTTTGGTGGGTGTCGATGAGCGTGAGTAAGACATGAAAGCTTTCACCCATGGCATGGATGCTGCCGTGGATGATGTAACGGGCGCCCACCAAGTTGGCTACTTGCTTGCTACAGGTCTCGTCAGCACAGCCTAATATTTGTTGCTGGACCTGCTGCTCCACCATGGCCTGAATGTCTCGTTTTGAGATAACGTCGTGGGGAGAATGCTTCGCAAAAGCTTCGGCCAAGAGCTCATTGAAAAATATAAGTTTGCTTTCATCCAGGTTGGATGAGCGCAAAGGAAAAAGCATCGTCGAAAGTTTGTCGGTTGATTGTGTTGGCTCAACC
>CAZZDT010000609.1:0-3401 GCA_964652435.1 uncultured Bdellovibrionales bacterium | reverse complement strand
ATACTGGGACACTGAACGAAAGGTGTAGCCTTCCGCAACTTCAACGAGCGCGAAACCACGGGCAGTTTCACCATCTTCAGGCCAGCGTTTGCGCAACGCCTTGATCGACGGTCGCAAACGGTTCAGGGCTGCATCCTTGTCTTCGGTCGGCAAATCTTTAAGGTGTCTCGCGAATACTTTTTTGAGTTCGCGAAAAGTCACTGGTTCACCACAAGCAAAAATTAACGCCTCAAGCGCTGCGACCATTTCATCCTGCTGCATGTTTTGCCCTCTTATGCATATTGCGATTCATCGAGACCGCTCAACCGGCGAGTCACTTCCTGCGGGTCATCAAAACGGGGTTGCAAGAAGAGATCCCCTTGCTCACTCTGGTATACCCGCATCAATTTCATCTTGGCCATTTCTAAAACCGCCAAGAAGCTAACAATCAGTTCGATACGCGTATTTACATCCTCTAGCAGAGAATCAAACTCAAGGTTCTTTTGCGCCGCTAATACATCCAATAATTCTTCTATGCGTTGCCTTATCGAAATATTGTCCAATACCACATGATGCTTGCGCTTTATCTTTTTACGACGAACGATATGGTCAAAGGTCTGCACCAAAGCGTAAACATTCATCTCCTTTAGAGGTGCTTCCTTGTTATTGTATGGAATGACCTCCGGACGACGTTCGAACACATCTCGATTGAGTCGGGGTCGCTGCCCCAGGCTCTCAGCCGCTTCTTTGTATTTCTGATACTCGAGCAGACGGCGAACCAATTCGGAGCGCGGATCACCCTCCTCCTCATCAACGACATCCTCAGATTGCGGCAGCAAACAACGGGACTTAATATGGATAAGCTCTGAGGCCATATAGAGAAACTCGGCGGCCACATCGATATCCACTTGCTCCATGGCCTTCATGTACGCGAGGTATTCCCGGCAAATCAGAGCCATTGGGATATCCAAGATATCCAGTTCGTGACGACGAATCAGGAAGAGCAATAAATCCAAGGGCCCGTCAAAACCCATCATCGGAGCCCGAAACAACTCATGGGCACTCTCTGCACCCGGGACATAGTCGTTTGGCACATCGAAAATAAGCTGACTGAGGGGATGTTCTGGTTCTGGTTCCGGCTCTGGCTCTGGCTCCGGCTCCGGCTCCAGTTCGGTTTGTGCAACTTGTTCCTGTGGGCCGTCCACCGCAGCGTCAGCAACCTGCTCCGACGCCGCGAGCGCTTCCTCGGCAGACTCTTCGAGTTCGCCTCCATCCCCATTCCCATCGACTTCGGATCGAGGTGAGAATTGAATCCCTGGAAGCGATTCTTCAACCTGCTCGGGGCTGGACTCATCGATTGCATCTGCTTCAGACAGCTTGCCTAGGTCCTCCGCATCGTTGCTCTTTGATGCCTCCAGCTCTTCAAGCGCTTCTCCATCCGCTTCAGGTTCAACATCAGAAGAGTGAGCATCGGCTGAGTCATCAGGTGGGTCAGCTTCTTCAGACTCAGCATCCTCGAGGGCCAGAGAATCATCTTGCTCTGATGTCACCTCGGTCGCATGTTCAGGCGAACCCGGATCGGTCGATTCTTGAACCAAAGCATCGAGGTCTTCGCCATCAGCCTCTTGTGACGCATCGTAAACCAGATCTGCAACGATTTTTGCGTCAGCTTCTTCAGGGACTGGTTCTTGGAAGGATATCTCGTCGTTCCCCTCAGATGACCGGGCATCCAAAACCTCTTCGGCTTCAGGAGCTTCCAATTGGGCAGAATCTTTGCCCTCCGAGTCATCATCTGAAAACGAAACCAAGAATTCCCGCATCGCGCCCTTGAACGCAGCGACTGTCTCCTCCGATACCGGTTCATCACCAGGAGCGAGACCTGCCTTCGGATCGGTTTCTGATTCTAGTTCAGCACTCACTTCGGCTGACACCGCGGCGGTATCCGTACTTATGGCGTCATCTTCAAACGGATCTTCAAGATTATCGAGGGCGTCGTCAATTTCATCCGCGGCCAAGAGTGTGTCGAGCCCCGGGTCTTCATCCGGGAACGCATCGACTCGGTCTGAGGATGCAGCAACTTCCGCTGCTTCTTGAAGCTCTTCCACGACCGTTTCAGGCTCGATGGAGTCTTCTGACGACTCTGACGCAATGGATTCTGCGCCCATCTCCTCAGCCATCACATCAATTGCTTGATATGCCTCCTCGGCGGTCTGACTTTGCGGGTCCTCGAGCTCAGAGACAGGCTCCATATCGAGGCTTTCATTCTCATCGTCTGACACCAGGTCTTCGGTAATTTGGTCCGCCTCGAAAGCGGCCTCGACCCGCACCTCGCTGGGCAACTCAGGGACATCGGCGGCTTGCTGGACCGGCACAGCGATGGACTCTTGGTTGTGCTCCGCGCCTCGATGGTCAGGATCCATTGCCTCTTCCGAAACGGAATCCTCGGAAATTCCAGCGGCGGGCTCAGCGACGGTTGCTTCAACGTCAACTGTTTCGTGAGTTGGTACTACCGCCTGTTCCAGCGCAACCTCAGTATGGGAGGATTCCGATGCATCCGCTGGTGTAACCACCGACGACCCAGGCATTTCCTCGTGAGTCAGCGCACTCAAACCTTCGGCATCATCCGCCAATGGCGGGGTATCGAAAGAGTCCGCCTCGCCTGACCTTTCTTCCGCTATTTCAGTTAAGTCCGGCACTTCTCTCAGTTCACCTGGAGACTCTTCGGCCGCTATCAGCTCGACCGGGTCGGGGGAATCATCCGGCTCTTGCGGCACTTCTGAAGCCGGAACGGGCCCTGTTTCGAACTCCTCAGACGGAAGCGGATGAACTACGAAATCTTCAGTAGGCACTGCCTCTTCGGCTTCCGGTAGAATCTCGCCCGTTAGGGCCTTAGGGGGTGCCGGCAATTCAACCGGTGGGGTACCGGACAAAGCAGTGCGAAAACGGCCAGTTAGCCGCTTCACAAATCGAACGATGCCATTCCAGATTTTCTTAAACACCGCGTTCCCTAGCCTTCGCTGATAAAACAGGGGCTTATCACGCAATCACCGAAGTGCAAGCGCCTCCCAACGCTGGGACGTATCACTGAGGGCCGACAATTATTTAAGTACTTAACCACCAAGAGGATGGTGAGTGTTCACAGTCTGATCCAAGCCACTGCGGTCGATATGCGTATAAATCTCAGTGGTAGAGATATCGGCATGCCCCAGCATCTCCTGAACGGCCCGTAGGTCGGCACCGCCCTGAAGCAAGTGGGTGGCAAAAGCATGCCTGAGCTTATGGGGCGAGATATCTTTCGGTATCCCCGCAGCCACCGCTGCCCGTCGCACAATGTTGAAAAGAGCCATTCTCGACAAAGGCTTGGCCTTGTTGCCAATGAAAACGTATTCACTGGGACGCCCCTTTAGCAAAGCCGGCCGCCC
>CAZZDT010000608.1:0-3404 GCA_964652435.1 uncultured Bdellovibrionales bacterium | reverse complement strand
CAACTTAAGACGAAACAGCCGATTTAAAACCCTCGCCACCAGTAGGACCAACCCTCCTAAGGTCGCCAGTAAATCAAGCACACCTCGCCCGCGTGTTCGTATGAAGCGTTGAGTAAATTCCATTCCCGGTTCAAGTATCAAGTCCTTCGCCCCGAGTCATCCATCAAGGGTTTGTTGCTTGTTGGCTTGACATTAAGGGCCTCTCACAAGATTAACCAAGCATGGACACAACAGCTCTTGACGGCTTTGCATTCATTCTCCTGGCGCTGACGGGATTTGCTGCGGGCTGGATAAATGTACTGGCCGGTGGAGGCTCTCTCCTAACCATGCCCATGGCTATCTTCCTCGGCCTGGAAGCGGGAGTTGCCAACGGAACCGCCAGACTGGCTATCTTGGTTCAAAACATAACCGCCATCGCTCGCTACCATCAAAAAGGCGCCATCGAATGGAGCAAGGTATCGGGTTACGCGGTACCAGCCGTTCTAGGCGCAATGGTTGGTGCCTATTTTGCTGCATTAGCCAGCCATGAACTGACGACCAAAATTCTTGGATTTGCCATCATCGGGGCTGTCATCCTGGCAATATTCAAACCAAGTCAAAAACAAGAGTCGCAAAGTGAAAATAGACCTTGGTTTCAGTTTGGAGCCTTCTTCCTTATCGGCATATACGGCGGAGCCGTCCAAGCTGGCGTTGGCTATTTATTGATCGCTGGACTGACGTTTATTGGCGCCTTGGATCTCGTCAAGGCAAACATACTCAAGGTGATCATTGTTGGGGCTTACACGCCATTTGTATTGGTCTTCTTCTGGCAAGCAGACCGGGTGAATCTTTACGCTGCACTCGCCCTTGCCATTGGCCAATCAGTCGGTGCTTGGCTTGCGGCATCTTTCGCTCTTGAAAAAGGCGAGGTATGGGTTCGACGATTTCTCATCGTTGCAGTCATTGCCTCGTCCGCCAAACTCCTGGGACTTTTCTAGAGCCTTTTCCAGCTATGCGCGTCGGGCGCGCCGTTGGACAAAATATAACGGGCGCGACGATTGCGTGGTTCATCCACATTATCGCCGGTTGGAACTGCCAGCTCTTCTTCTCCTGTGCCACGGTAAAAGATATTTACCCCCACACCGACCTTCTTTAGATATTGCGCGATGGTCTGTGCTCTTTTACGTGCCAGCGTTTTGTTTGAAGCGGCGTCACCCATAGTATCCGTATGACCACTGATATAGAGCCCTAAGGGAATAAGCTTGCCGTACTTATTCACTGCGTCCCGAATCTCAGGCAAGACGGCATCAATCTTGATTTGCTCATCAACATGCATGGACCATTTACCCGATGGAAAAATGACATCGTCGTGTGGAATCTCGAGCCACCAAGGACTTAACTCGATACCATTCGAGAAGTAATCGACATCATGGCAGGTCAATCGGATTTTCATGACCACATGGTCGCGACCAGCCATCGACGCTGGCACTTGCCAAGTAACGCTCAGCCATTCGCCCGGTTCGGCACCGCCAAACATCGTACGGTCCTTGACGACACTGCCATTCTCATAGAGCACTTCCGAATCACAGTAATTGGCAGGTCGGTTCAGCAGAACCTCAACCCGCCCTTCTTTTTGGTGAATCCGGGAATAGGGAACCTTGATGGTCATCGGCGCCGCTACCACGATAGAAAACTGCAAAGGCATTTCGCCGCTGCTTCCGTCCGCAAATACAACACTCAGGTTTCCCCGAATCTCATATTGCCCCGGCCCAGCCTTAATCTCGGCCTTAAAGCTTCGTCCAGCCCGTTTACGACCAACTTTGAATCGCTGTGTTGACGACCCAACACCGTTCAGTTCAACCGTGGCGGCCGTGATGGCGCGATTGAATACCAGTGTAATCGAAGGTTTGTCTTGACCATGCAAGACCTTGTTCATGACGGTCACGTCGACGTCATTGGCAATAGCTGACGGCAATGCCAGAAAAAGCATTCCCAAAAATGAAAGGATGGATACTAATTTTCGCATAGCGAATCGATGCCACGGCAGCCATGAAACGGCAACCCTCTTCGATTCAGTCTTTGCGCGAAAGAAGAGCTAAGCGCTAGCCGACTCCCAGCAAAACCCCTGGCTCTGCCTTGTTTTGCTGATGTTGCCGCACCAAGACGGAGCTCTTTCGGGCAGTTTCCATCTCTTGCGAGAGCGAACGCATCTCAAGCTGAATATTAGACACACCTGGCTGGACGCGATTCATGGCTTGCGCCAAGTCATCGGCGAAATCATTCATCAAGAGCCCTTGCACCAGAGTGGGTGCAGCGTCGACCAAAAAACCAAGCTCTTCAATGAGTTCCTGGCGTTCCTCGACAAACTGGGTCCAATCTTCAATGTTCACATCCACAGGCACTGGGATGGCCAATAAACCATCCAGCACACTGCGAACCGCCTCTCGGTAATCAGTCATCAACCGTTACTCGCTTGAGACCCTACGGATTTCTCTTGGGCCGCGATGCGTACCGCCTCGCCCCAAGTCTCACGTAATTTCTCAAGGTGAACCGTTACCTCATCCAAAGGACCTACATCCATCTCACCACTGGCGGTCTGGAGCCGGTCAATAAGGTAATCATAGAGTCGTGCAAGATTGTCACACAGCTCCGGTGCCCGGTCATGATCCAGCGTCGCGGAAAGTTCAGTAAGAATAGCCATAACGCTACCAATCTTCTGTCCTTTTTGCGCAGGATTATTGGTTTCAATAGCAATCCGAGCTTGCTTGCAGAACTTAATGGCTCCGTCATAAAGAGCCAATAAGATCTCACCTGGATCGGAAAGCAGAACTTTGTTTTTCTTATAGCGATTAACGTTTGCGCCGTACATCACGGTCCTCCGTTGTTACCCTTGCTGAGGCTGCCCTGAAGGCATACTCATAGCACCCAACTGTGCAAGGTATTGGTTTTGGGAATTCATTTTCATAACCACTTCTTCCATTCGCCAGAACTGCTTATTGAGCCGATCCCGGTAGGCATCCAACCGGTTCTCAAGCCCTACTATTCGGTCATCTATATTTTTCTTTTGCTTGGTAATGCTGTCGTCTTTGACCCACAACGACCCTTCCCCTAGTAGCGTGTAATTTTCGACCAACGTTTCAAAGGCATCAGCCATACCGGTGGTGCCTGCGGATGAATCGGAGATGAATAATTTCGCAACGTCGGCCGGCTTTTCACGAAGCGCTTTTAAAAAGGCCGTGCGGTCCAGCTCGAGGTTACCGTGCTCCCCGCTCTTAATTCCTGCCACTGGGAATGCATCGTAAGTACCACCATGATTTGCAATGGGCGTCGTCACCAGTGCGGACATATCGGACTGCAATGCGCGCAGTGTCATATCACCTTGTAATCGACCCGGGTCGCGATAACCCTTGTACTTAAGTTCGTCT
>CAZZDT010000607.1:0-3412 GCA_964652435.1 uncultured Bdellovibrionales bacterium | reverse complement strand
TCCAAGCCGCTCAACACGAAGTTGCGGGAAGTCCCATCAAAAGAGAGGCGGTCAAGGCTTTGATTCCGTTTTTAGTTTCTGACCACCCCAAGATGCGCGAAGTCACCGCGGTGGCGCTATCATTTGTAGGTGACGAGCGTGAGGCCGCCTTGATTTCCAAGCTCTTAAACGAAGAACAAAATGGAAAGTATACAAAACCCAACTCAGGCGAAGTCATCGAGCACTTTAAGGCCATCCTAGCGAAACTCAAAATGGTATCGAGCAAGTGAGCCCCTTAACCATCATCGAGATTGCCCTTGTCAGCATCAGCCTTCTGGTTGCCATTTCCATCGTCTACTACACGCTGCGCTCTGGGATATCTCCCATGCCCAGTTCTTCAGCTGTGCGCCAAGAGCTCATCCATTTTCTCCCGGACATTGATTCAGGTCCCATCTACGAACTCGGCTCGGGCTTTGGAACACTGGCTATTCCGCTGGCACAGAAGTACCCCGATCTTCAAATCACAGGATTTGAAATCTCCCCAGTTCCTTATTGGGTCTCGAAAATCAGGGCTCGCTTTCTCGGCTTGGAGAATCTGGAGTTTATCCGCACCGACTTTTTGTCCACAGATCTGAGTCAGGCTCAGCTTTTGGTTAGCTATCTCTACCCGGAAGGCATGGAAAAAATTGCAGCCAAACTTCGCAAACAACCAGGTTCAAAACAATATTTCCTAAGTCATACCTTCGCCTTACCCGGATACGTGCCAATGCGTACGGGCCAAGCCTCTGACCTCTATCGATCTCCAATTTACCTTTATAAGTTAGGTGAACCCACAAGCGCATCAAACGCTGGTGAAGCTTAAATCTTTGTGCAATAAGCCGCCTCGGATAAGCAGTTATGATCAGTGTAAGCCAACTAACCAAAACATACGGAGACCACGTTCTCTTCGAGAATGTCACCCTGACGTTCTCCCCCGGGCGCTCATACGGGGTCGTCGGTGCCAATGGCTCCGGTAAGTCCACATTTTTGAAAGTTCTAACGGGCGAAGAAGAATACTCAAGTGGTGAGCGCATTGTTGCCAATTCTTGTCGACTCGGATTTCTAAGACAAGACCGTTTTCGCTCTCTAGAGCAAACCATCTTAGACGTTGCCATGATGGGTGACGAAGCCGTCTATGACGCGCTTCGTAAGCGAGACGAACTTCTGGCCGAATCAGAACAAAACGACACCTTTGACAGCGAGGCCTACGCGGCCGTCGAAGACATCATCCTGCAACACGATGGCTATACCCTTGAAGCACGAGCCGGCGAAATCTTGGAAGGTTTAGGAATACCGTCAGCCAAACACCATCAACCGATGTCGATTCTTTCGGGCGGATTCCAATTGCGAGTCCTCATGGCTCAATCTTTAGCAGCTCGCCCCGATGCATTGCTGCTGGATGAACCGACCAACCACCTAGACATCGTTTCAATCAAATGGCTCGAAGGTTTTATCAAAGAGTTTCGTGGCACCGTTGTCGTGGTCAGCCATGACCAATTCTTTCTCGATAGCGTCTGCACCCATATCCTCGACGTAGATTACGATACGATCTTGGAGTACCCAGGAAACTACACCGCCTTTACCAATCAAAAAGTAGAAGAGCGAACCAGACGCGAAAAGCAAATCGCAAAGCAAGAGAAGCAGATTGCCCACCACGAGGCCTTCGTTGAGCGCTTCAAAGCCAAAGCAACCAAAGCACGCCAAGCACAAAGCAAGAAAAAGCAACTGGATAAGATTGTGGTTGAAAAGCTACCCACTTCCTCCAGAAGGCATCCGAAATTGCGTTTTCAACAAACCCGAGCCAGTGGGCGTGATGTCCTCAAGATTGAGCAGCTCGATAAAGCCTATGGTGATCACGTTGTTCTAAAAAACGTAGATCTCACACTACGACGGGGCGACCGTCTTGCCATCATCGGCCCCAATGGAATTGGTAAATCCACACTTCTTAAAATTCTTGCTGACAAACTTAAAGCAGACAGCGGATCTTATCTCTGGGGGCACGAGGTAAACCTTGGCTACTTTCCCCAAGATCATAGAGACCTTCTTACATCTCCCAAGGAAAGCGTTTTGGAGTATGTTTGGGCAGCTCGGCCCGGAGATACCACCAGTGAGGTCCGAGGCATTCTGGGACGCGCTCTCTTCTCGGGAGATGATGTAGACAAAAAGATTGGTCAACTTTCAGGTGGAGAAGCGGCCAGACTTATTTTTGCGCGGCTGATGGCGGACCGCCCGAACGTGATGCTTTTGGATGAGCCCACCAACCACCTGGATCTAGAATCGATCGATAATCTTTGTGAAGCGGTTCTCGGTTATGACGGCACCACACTCTTCGTCTCACACGACCGGCATGTGGTTTCAAAGATTGCTACACGCATTCTCGAACTTAAAGAAGACGGCATTCACGTCTACAATGGGACCTATCAGGAATACCTCGACCATTTAGGCGAGGACCATCTCGATACAAATGTTGCTCTCTCACAAAACAAGAAGCCGGCAAAAACAAAAAACAAACCAAGCCGTGACAAGGCCGCTGCTCCCAAGGAGAAGAAGCCAGGCAAACAGAAATTAACCCGTGAACTTGAAAAAACGACGCTTCGCATTGAAATTGTTGAGCACGAACTCGAAGAGATCCATTCGGCGTGGGCGCAGTCCGATTTCTATATGAGTCATACAGACAGCGAAATCAAAGAGCTGGAAGAACAAGCTAAGAAACTTCAGGAAGAACTGGCGACCTTGATGACCCAATGGGAACAGCTTGAAGAAGATCTGGCAGAAGCCCTCTAAGGCTAACTTTTATTTCGCTCGCGAGATTCGTAATAGAGAAACATCATCTTGGAAGATACCACCACCCTTCCAATCACGGACATAGCTTACCATCTCTTCCAACGAGGACGACTCACCGAATGCGTCCCTTTGCATCTGCTCCAAAAACCGCTCTAAACCATAAAGCTCATCCGATTCGAGATGCTGCGCCTCAGTAATTCCATCGGTATAAATATAAAGGTCTTCACCGGGAGCGATAGCAATCTCATAAGTTTGATATTGAGCTTCGATAAAACCAACCGGAACATTTGCGCTGAATGAAACTTCTTCTGCCTTCTCACTACGTCGAACCAAAGGAAACGGATGACCGGCCTGGCAAAATCGAAAGACATGCTCTTGGGTATCAATCACTCCATAGAGAAGCGTAAAATAAAGCTCAGTTGTGGTGAGTAAATCTTTAAAGTGCGTACTCAGCTTATCAACAACCTTGGTGGGATCTTCGGGATTAGGTAACGAGCGAATGTGATTCCCTACGGTAACCGACAAAAGGGACGAAGGTACACCATGACCGGAAACGTCCACCATGTAACATGCAACGTAACGCTCATCGATTTGAGTGATTCGAACCATA
>CAZZDT010000606.1:0-3420 GCA_964652435.1 uncultured Bdellovibrionales bacterium | reverse complement strand
GTGAACCAGGTCGGTTATCGGAGCCGCCGGGCTGGCAATGAAACAGTGGTTCGAAACAGAGAGACCACCCAGGTGGGTGATTTGGGGGTACTGCGCGTTACGATGTTCTAGGAGGGTGTCCCCTGGCCTCTCGTGCTGGTTTCCGCTAAGACCGTTAGAAATATCAGCACGGGAGGCTCCCTCATGGCCAAAGGTCGACAAAAACATCAGGCTTATCTCGATGCCCTCAATCTTTTGGGCAAAGACCTCGCACGCCGTGCGAAAAGCAAATGTGAGTTATCTGAAGAAACTGGAACGCTTGTAACCTATGATCTGGAAGGCTCAGACTCAGAGCCCAGCCTCGACCATGTGTTGTTGGTGTCGCCACAGGTGCAGCAGTATCTTGATGGTGGAAAGTTCGAAGCGGAGAGCGTGCGATATTTGGAGAATGTGGTGTGGAGCACAGAGCCCGCCATCCGACGGGCGGCCATTCAGCTCTTGGAGCGAATCGAGGCACCGTGGGCTCACGATGCCATCGATAATGCTCGGTCTATGGGTTAACTGTAAGTTTTCATCTCGCCGCGGGCGAGCTTTCCTTCGTACTCGTCAAGGTCAGCACGAACATCACCAGCCAGAAAATACAGGCCAAGGATGTTCGGGAATGCCATTCCAAGAATCATCAGGTCACTTAGGTCCAAGACGTTGGTTGCAGTGACGATGGATCCTAGGAACGTAAATACGAGAAATAGCATCTTGTAACCAAGAGATGCTTTGTCACCAAAGAGCCAGCACCAGCATCGCTCACCGTAGTAAGACCAAGAGATCATGGTGGAGTATGCAAAGAGCATGACCGCAATGGTCAGAAGCTTAGGGAACCATGAGATGTGCTCGGCCATGGCTGCTGAGGTAAGGGCAGCACCGTTATTGCCATCGATCATCGTTTGGTAGGCTGGGTTTTCGTAAGCACCCGTCAAAACAATCACCAAGGCCGTCATGGTACAAACCACAACTGTATCGATGAAGGGTTCAAGCAAGGCCACGATACCTTCACGAACTGGGTACTCGGTCTTCGCGGCGGAGTGAGCGATAGCCGCAGAACCAATCCCTGCTTCGTTTGAAAATGCAGCACGCTTAAAGCCAACCACCAAAATACCGATGAAACCGCCTAGGCCAGCTTCAAAAGAGAGTGCGCTGGAAATGATTTTGCCGAATGCGGCAGGTACCAGGCCAGCGTTGGTGATCAAGATGTATAGGCACGCGAGAACATAAATGGTGCACATCAGAGGTACGATTTTCTCAGCTGTCTTTGCGATGCTCTTGATGCCGCCAATGATTACAACACCTACGGCAATGGTCATAAGTATGCCGTACATCCAGCGATTCTCGCCGAAGATTGGAAGTGTTTCCCCTACAACACCGAGGCTTTGGTTAACCTGGAAAGCATTGCCGCCGCCAAAGGATGCTCCTACACAAAGCACGGCGAACATAATGGCGAGTACTTTACCGAGGCCGCCTTTCCCTTTTTCCGCCAGACCCTTGGACAGGTAATACATCGCTCCACCCATGATTTGACCGTCGGGGCGAACCTCTCGATATTTTTGTCCGAGGGTACATTCTGTGAACTTGGAAGCCATCCCGAGAAGACCGGCCACAATCATCCAGAAGGTGGCGCCGGGGCCGCCCACTGCAACTGCAATCGCCACACCGGCGATGTTCCCTAGCCCAACGGTAGCACTGAGCGCTGCACTGAGTGCTTGGAAGTGTGTCACTTCACCTTCATCTTCAGGATTGTCGAATTTACCTCGAACCACATCGATGGCGTGGCGAAACATACGAAAGTTTACGAAGCTCATACGAACGGTGAAAAAGAGAGCACCGATAACGAGCCAAGCAACGACCACTGGGAGTGACATGTTGTTTGGAGAGCTGTTGTCCCAGAAGAGACAGTCCCAGAAGAAGACAGATGCAATCCAGCCAACGAGCTTACCAAAAAAGGCATCAACCGTGGCACCAAAGCCTTCATCGGCTTTGGCAACGGCTTCCGTGGCTGCCACGGCCGGTGTTTCGGCGACAGCTTCAGCCGGTTGTTCAGCTGGCACTTCTTCGGCCGCTGGGGCATCGGCGCTTGGTGCGGCGTCAGCGGCAGCCTCAGCTTGCGGTGCAGCTTCTTCGGCTGGTTGTTCCGCAGCGGCTTGTTCAGGTGCGGCCGCGTTGTTGTCTTGCGCGAATGCTGCAGGTACAGCGAGAGTCATCGTAAGTGCGATGGCGAAGAGTTTCAGATTTTTCTGCACTCTTATCTCCTTGATTTTAGGGACCTATTGGACGGCGACGCCCTACCATCTAATCTTTAAAGATGCAATCGTGACCCAATGGGAGAGGACCCCGGCTTGACTGGGGCCAGATTATCTAAAACCATGAATTCATGAGGAATATTATTGGTTTATTCGCGTGCGTGGGTTTGCTCTCAATGCCTATTTCTTCTTTTGGGGCCAAGCTTTCAGAGGAAGACTTAGAGAAGAAAAAGGAAGGCTGGTATCCCACTGGTTTGCCTTTGGCCAACTTCAGTACCGATGCCGGTTTCGGATATGGTGCTCGTGTTTTTGGTTACAACAACGGCTTACGAACCGATCCATACTTCGATGAGTCCCCGTACTTCATGCAGGTTTATGGACAGTTTTTCCAGACGACCGGTGGTCAGGCATACCATCAGGCAGATTTAGATATGCCGTTTTTAGCGGGAACTGAATACCGTTTACGAGCCCGGATTGGCTATGATGCGGTTTTGAATGCGAATTACTTTGGCCATACGGCAGCGGCGGCAGATGCAGGTCTCGAAGGTGCGGATGGAGAGATCTACGATGACTGGAACAGCTATTCTGACCACCTGCTGTCGGGTGATGTCGGGTCGAGTTTACGGAAATTCAATAACTACCAGCGCAACAAGTTTTACGGTTGGGTGAAGGTCAGCCGTCCTCTTTTGGAATGGATTGAGGCGGAGATTGGCTTGGAGTTTGGTAAAACATCTATCACCGATTGGTTGGGTGAGACGGGTACCTATGAGGATGTTGAAGAAACGTTTGCTGAGACGCGCTTAACCCGTGCTCACGATGCGGGGGAACTGACAGGCTATGATGGTGGTTTTGTGAACTACCTGCACCTTGGGCTTCGTTTGGATGAGCGCGATTTCGAACCGAACCCCAAAAGTGGTTATTTGGCTGAATACAATCTATCGGTGAGCGGTAAGTTTCTCGGCTCGAAATATGACTTCGTTAGGCAAACCATGAGTGTGCGAGGCTACTACACATTCTGGGACCGGTTGACCCTGGCTGGCCGCTTGGCATTGACCTATGCCTCCGGTGACGTTCCTTTCTTTGAGATGGGTAAGATGAGCTTCATGAAGGGCAATGTGGCCGCCATGGGTGGCATGCGTACGGCTCGGGG